>JBDLIK010000522.1:0-3293 GCA_039714895.1 Myxococcota bacterium
CAGGGGGAGAGCGACGACCGCGAAGATGGGCAGCCAGCTCCCCACCTGCCCCAGCTCCGGGCTCGCCGCGGCGGACGCGAGCAGCGCGCCCAGATGCCCGAGAGAATCCACCCGGAAGAGGACCCAGCCCAGGAGCACCAGGAGGAAGGTCGCCGCCACCCGCAGCGTCCACCACGCGGCGCGAGCTGCCGCCGCTCCCGGCCGGATCCGCTCGAGCACGGGAAGGAGTGCGCGGTGGACGGCCAGGAGCCCGCCGTGGTATCCGCCCCAGAGGACGAAGTTCCACGCCGCGCCGTGCCAGAGGCCGCCGAGCAGCATGGTGATCATCAGGTTGCGCTGGCTGACGATCCTTCCGGAGCGGTTTCCCCCGAGCGGGATGTAGAGGTAGTCGCGCAGCCAGGTAGACAGGCTGATGTGCCAGCGCCGCCAGAAGTCACGAGGACTCGTCGCCAGGTAGGGGAGGCGGAAGTTGAGCATGAGCTCGAAGCCGAAGAGGCGCGCGCTGCCGCGGGCGATGTCGGTGTAACCGGAGAAGTCGCAATAGATCTGCAGGGCGAAGGCGACGCTGGCGAAGGCGAGCTCGCCGGCCGCCGGGCTCGCCCCCGGCGCGTAGACGGCTTCCACCAGCGGGGCGAGATTGTCGGCGACCACGACCTTCTTGTAGGTGCCCCAGAGCAGGAGCCAGCCGCCCGCGGCGATGCGTTCGATCTCGAGGCGCCGCTTGCGCATCTGCGGAAGCAGTCGCCCCGCGCGCTCGATCGGCCCGGCCACGAGCTGCGGGAAGAACGCGACGAAGAGCGCGAAGTCGAGCAGGTTCCGTGTGGCAGGGGTCCGGCGGCGGTAGACGTCGATCGTGTAGGAGAGGGTCTGGAAGGTATAGAAGGAGATGCCCACCGGGAGCACGATGCGGATCAAGGGCTCGGGTGCGTGGACGCCAACGGCGGCGGCGAGCTCCAGGAAGCTCTCGACGAAGAAGCCCGCATACTTGAAGGTGCCGAGCAGCCCCAGATTTGCAGCGAGGCTGACGCCGAGGAGCTGCCTGCGACGCACGGGCTCGTCCGGTCGCGACTCGAGGGCACGGCCCACCAGGAAGTCCACCCCGGTGGAGGCGAGGATCAGCGCGAGGAAGCGCCAGTCCCAGGCCGCGTAGAAGAGGTAGCTGGCTGCGAGCAGCAGGGCATTGCGGAGCCGCTGGGGCAGCAGCGCGTGGAGCACGAAGCACGTCGCCAGGAAGAGCGCGTATTCGAGGCTGTTGAAGAGCACTGGGCGCGGAGCTTACCCCCGGCGGAGCGGGAGCGGGTGGGCGGACTCAGGCCACGGTATCCCGGTACTCCTGCCAGCGCCGTCGCAGCGCGTCGAGTCGTTCGCGGTGCTCGGGACGGTCGGCGAGGTCTTCGGTCTCGAGCGGGTCGCGGACCAGATCGTAGAGCGCCTCATCCTCGATCTCCGGGTCCAGGTAGCGGACGTACTTCCAGCGCTCGGTTCGTACGCCTTCGAGGGTCGGGAAGTACTTCCCCCGCCCCACGCTGAGCTCGAACTCGTAGAACCAGTCGTCGCGCCAGGCGACCGGGTCGCCCTCCAGGAGGGGCAGCAGGCTGCGCCCTTGCATCTGCGTCGGCGCAGCGATCCCGGCCAGATCCAGGATCGTGGGAGCCAGATCGATGTTCAACGCCATCTCCTTCAGGCGGCGGCCCTGCGCGCTGGCGGGAAGCCCGGGAGCGCGGACGATGAGCGGAACTCGGATCGACTCTTCGTGCATCAGGGTCTTCCCCACGAAGCCGTGCTCGCCCACCATGAGTCCGTTGTCCGAGGTGTAGATCACGACCACCTCGTCGCAGAGGCCGAGCCGGTCGAGCGCTTCGAGGACCCGGGCCACCGCAAGATCGACCCCCGTGATCATCCGGTAGTAGTCGCGGAGGCGATCCCGAAGCCACTCCGCGTCGGACAGCCAGCGGACGCCCCGGTGGCCGACCATCGATTTCCGCAGGAACGGGTGCAGCCCCCTGGCCGCTTCCAGGTTCGCCGTCGGGCCGACCGGGACCGGCGCATCCCGGTAGAGGTCCTTCAGGCTCGGATCGAAGAACCAGGGTCCGTGGGGGGCCTTGAAGCTGATGGACAGGCAGAACGGCCGCTCGTCGCCGGTTTCCAGGAAGTCGACCGCCTGGGAAGCCAGCTCGCCGGTCAGATGGCGGCGCCCCGGGCCCTTGCCCTCGAAGTAGGCTCCCTGGGCCGCGAATCCTCCCCACTCGTCGAACGCGCTCCAGGGGAGGGGACCCCCGAGGCCCCACTTTCCCAGGAAGCCGGTCCGGTAGCCGTGGGCCCGAAGCAGCAGCGGGTAGCTCTGGTCCAACGCGGCGACCGGGAGAGGCGTCGCGAAGTCGGAGACTCCGTGGCGTCGGGTGTACTGGCCCGTGAGGATGCTGGCGCGGCTCGAGGGACACGAAGAGGTCGTCACGAAGGCCCGGTCGAAGATCACGCCGTTCGCGGCCAGGGCGTCGATGGATGGCGTCTGGATCACCGGATTGCCCATACAGCCCAGGGTGTCGGCGCGTTGGTCGTCGGTGACCAGCACCAGGAAGCTCGGCCTTCCAGATCGCTCGACGGAGGGCGTGCGCTCCCCGCACGCCACTCCGACGGCGAATCCTCCAAGCACACCGCCGAGGAAGCGGCGGCGGGTCAGGGGCGCGGGCCGGGACACGCGAGGATTCTAGCGTTCCTCGAGGCCCGCCCGGGCCGGCCCCGCTGAGCCGTCACCCGTCGCCCCTTCGTGGCCACACACCGTCTGCCGGGAAGGGTTCGTGCAGCCTCCAGGTTGCACGTCGATCGCGAGCGGGTCTTCCCCTCGCGTTGCTCGCCTACCCTCTCGGACCCCGGACTGCAGGTTCGAGACGGTGGACTGGCGACAGGAACGGAGTCGATGTGTCGCTCTTCTCTCGGATTCACTCGGAGTCGTGTCGCGATCCCAAGGCCATCAAGGGAGCGCGACGGCGGGCCCGCGAGCTCGGCATCCTGGATGAGTTCTGGGGCCTGGTTTCGTCTGGAAACGTCAGCGCCGCCATGGGCCGGTTGGCACTCGAGGAGCAGCGAGTCCATCGCCAGCGTGATCGGAGCAAGGTGCGCTTCTGGATCGGCCTCGTCCTGGCGCTGGCGCTCTGGCTCGTGGTCTGGAAGCTCGGCCCGGCGGTCTGAGGGTCCGCCGGCAGACGGCGAGGAACATCCGCGAGGCCAGACCCAGACGTCGCGCCCGCCGCGGTCGCGCGGTAGCGTGGAGGCGATGGAGCCCTTGGCCGGGA
>JBDLIK010000523.1:0-3292 GCA_039714895.1 Myxococcota bacterium
CGGGCGAACCAGGACTATCTGCGCGAGCTCATCGAGCCGGACGACCGGCACAAGATCAAGCTGGTCTACCACGGCGTCGATCTGAAGAAATTCAGCCCGGGCGTAGCCAGCATCGCGGACCCGGAACCCCTCATTCTCGCCGTCGGCAGGCTCGTCGAGAAGAAGGGGCTGCTGGAGCTCCTGGACGCCTGCGGCGTTCTGCAGAAGCGCGGCTGCGCGTTTCGCTGTCTCATCGTCGGCGAGGGGCCCCAGAGAGAAGCCCTGGAGGCGCGCATCGAAGAGCTCGGCCTCAGCCGGGTCGTCGGACTCCCAGGCGCCCGGAGTCAGGAGGAGCTGGTGGACTTCTACCGGCGCGCGACGGTCTTCACGCTGCCCTGCAAGATCCTCGCGAACGGCGACCGGGACGGTCTGCCCAATGTGCTGATGGAAGCCATGGCGGTGGGAGTCCCCGTCGTGGCCACCGCGGTTTCCGGGATTCCCGAGGTGGTCCAGGATGGCGAGAACGGGCTGCTGCTGAAGGAGGTGGACGCTGCCGGCCTGGCCGACGCCCTCGAGTCCTTGCTTCAGGACCCGGACCGTCGTCGGCGGCTGGCGACGGGCGGGCGTACGACGGTCGAGAAGCGGTTCGACACCCGGAGCAATGTTCGAGCGCTGGTCGAACTGCTCTCGGCACCGGAAGCTCAGCCGCGAAGCTGAACCAGCCGCTCCCACTGCCAGCGCGAGGGCAGGCGACGGAGGACCCCAGATGTCGATGCAACCCCTTGGAGACCGCCTCGAGGCTGGGCAGCTCGACCCGCTGCAGAGCCCGGCCTTCCGAGACAGGCTGAAGGGTGCTGACGTCGCATTCGATGGGCGGCGCATGCAGGAGATGCTGCAGGCGGCGCTCCTCGGCAAGGATGCCGCCCACACCATCGAGGGGTGCAGGGTGAGTCAGGCGATCTACCTGGCTCGGGAGGAGCGCTGCAATCTCGTCTACGAGCTGAAGGTTCGCGATGCCCACAGCAGAGCGATCACGAAACGCGTCGTCTGCGCCCGCATCTTCACGAAGCGCGTCGCCTGCGAGGACTACCTGCGGGACCGGCTGGCCCCGCTCGGTCGAGAGATGGCCGGCCGTCCCGAGCTGGCCCCGTTCGCCACCCCGGTGGCGATGCTGGAGCCGCACCACATGGTGGCTTCGGTGTTCCCCGTCGATGGAGACCTCCCGGCACTCGTGGGCGCGGCGGATCCGCAACGCATGAGCGCCGTCTTCCGGGAGGTCCTGCCTCCAGCGAACGGCGGCTCCGTCGACCCATGCCGCGTGGAAGTCGTCCGCTACCGGGCCCGAAAGCGGTGCGTGCTTCGGTACGTCATCGAACGCAGCGAGCCGGTGGTCGTCTATGGCAAGGTCCTGCAGCAGCCGGCCAGCGGAGATGTGGCGGAAGCGATGCTGGCGCTTGGCGCGGTCGCCCGGGGCGGGAACGGCGTGCAGGAGTTCCACGTTCCGCGCCCGCTCCGATACGAGCCGGATCCCCAGCTTGCCCTGGTGGAGGGCATCCCGGGCGATCCGCGGCGCATCAAGCGGCTGCTCAGGAAGCGGGGACGCGGCGTCGCAGTCTCGCCTGGAAAGCTGACGCTGGAGGGTGCCCTCGACGTCTGCGGCCGCATCGCGGCCGCGCTCCACGGCTCGGGGATCCCCCTGGGTCGCCACCACACCTTCGAGAGGGAGCTCAGGAGGCTGCGCGGGATGATCTCGGACGTGGAGCCGTTCGCGCCGGACTTCGGCCGGAGACTGTTGGGGTGGCACGCGCAGCTCGAGGCCCATGCCCGGCGCTCGAAGCCGATGACGGCGGGCTTCAGCCACGGGGACTTCAGTCTCAGCCAGTTCCTGTTCGACCACGCGGTCGGGGGTCTGGTGGACTTCGATACCCTCTGTCAAGCCGAACCCGCGCGCGACCTCGGGCACTTCCTCGGCTACCTGCGCGTCGGGGCCACACGACAGAGCGAGGCGGCTCCGACCCCGTTCACCGAGGCGCTTCGAGAACGATTCCTCGGTGCATACCTCGCCGCGAGCCATCACCGAGAGGCGACTGAGGAGCAGCTGCGCGCGCGGGTCGCGCTCTACGAAGCCAGCACGCTGCTCGGCCTGACGATGCGGAGCTGGGTCAAATTCAAGACGCCACGACTCGAGCATGCCAGCGCCATCCTCGACAGTCTGGAGCTCATGGTGAACCGATGAGACGATCGAAGTGCAGTCCAGCCGGGCGGATCCCGCGCTGCGAGCCCTGGACCGGGCACTCGACGCAGAACTGATGCTTCCGCTGGTGGCGCAGGCGGCTGGCCTCACGGCGGAGGAGCGGGCAGGTCTCCGCTGCTCTCCCGACGTGCTGAACCACAAGCCGGGGCGGCGCTGCACCATTCGCTACACGCTGGCGCGTTCTTCCGGTCAGCAGACGCTCGGCTCGATCCCGCCGGTGATCGGAAAGCTGTACCGCAGCCGAGATCGAGCCATGCGCGCCTACGAGAGGATGGAGGCCCTGGGTTCGACGGAACCGGGTGGCTGCGGAGTGCCCTCCATCCCGGCGTGTCTGATGCCCGTGCGCTCCCTGGGGCTGTTCTTCCAGGAATGCGTCGACGGCACCGAGCTGGACCATGTGGTGGCATCGGAGGAGGCGGATGCCGCCGTAGTCCTGGCCGCGCGGTGGTTGCTGCGGCTCCACGCCAGCCCTCGCCTGGCCGGGCTTCGGGAGCTGTCCTTCGAGCACGCGCTCACGAAGGTGGACGACTGGTGCACCGAGATCGCAGCGCGCTTGAGCCCTTCCGGTGCGGCGGGGTTGCGCCGTGCTCGCGACGGTCTCCACGAGCTGGCGGCCGCGATGCCAGGCTGCTCCCCGGCCATGATCCATCGGGATTTCTACCACGCCCAGGTTCTCTGGAACGGCCAGCGGATCTGGGTGCTGGACTTCGACGAGCTCTGCGTGGGGGACCCGGCTCTCGACGTAGGGCACTTCCTCGCCCACCTCGAGTACAAGGCGTATCTCTGGACCGGCCGCGCGGACGCCTTCCAGGAATCTGAGGCCGTCTTCGCCGGAACGTATCGCGAGTCGGCTCCGATCGACCCCGAGCCTCGCTTGCCCTTCTACCGGGCGTACACGTTCCTGAAGCTGGCGCATACCGAGGTCGCCAGGCGCCGGGGCGAATGGCGGCGTCTCGCGCGGGTGCTCCTGGGCCTCGCTGGGCGCGCGCTGGACGGCGGTGCTGCTCCTTGGAACCGCTGAGCCACGACAGGCCCAACCGTGCCGGCCCCGCAGGAAGG
>JBDLIK010000524.1:0-3285 GCA_039714895.1 Myxococcota bacterium
TCTGCTTCAGCCCGACGTTGTTGCCGCCGGCGAAGCCTCGGTTCTCGGGCAGCGCGAGGACCTGCACGAAGGGGAAGCGCTTCCGCACGAGCTCGGCGGTCCCATCCCGGGAGCCGTTGTCGACCACGAGGACCTCCGCCTCGATGCGGTCGTCGTCCTGCCTCGAGAGGATCTCGCGAGAGATGGACTCGAGGCAGTCGACGATCAGGTCCCGGGAGTTCCAGGTGAGGATCACGATGGAGAGGTCGGTCATGCGGGGCTCGGATCGGCGCGCAGAGCCGGCGTGAGACTGCGAGGGGAGAGCGCCGCCGCGATCACGCGCTCGGGCTCGATCCGCGTCATGCAACGGTGGTCGATGGGACACTCGCGCAGGTAGCAGGGTCGACACGGCACCTCGGTGCTCATCACCTGGACCCGCTCGAGGTTCAGGTTGGTCTTCTCGAGGCTGGTGGGGCCCATCAGGATCACACAGGGAACCCCGAAGGCCACCGCCACGTGTCGCGCCCCGGCGTCGTTGCCGACCAGCACGCGGGCCCGACGCACCACGGCCTTGAGGGCACCCAGCGAGAGACGCCCCGCCAGCCCGGTGGCGCTCGCGCGCATGCCCGCCACCACCCGCTCCACCAGCGCGCCCTCCCGGGCGGTGCCCACCACCGCGATGCGGTCGCCCTTCTCGGCGAGGGCGTCCCCCACCTGCGCGAACCGCGCGGCGGGCCAGAGCTTGGAGGGGCCGTAGGAGGCGCCGGGGGCGATCACGGCCAGGGGCGCGTCCACGGGAACTCCAGCGGCCCCGAGGATCCGATGCGCCTCGTCGTTCTCCGCCTCGGTCACGAAGAGCTCCAGGTGGGTCCCCCGGGCCCGGCAGCCTGCAGCCTCCACCAGACCGAGCACGTGACGCTCTCGGGCGAGCAGCGGTCGGCCGCGGCTGGGGGTCCCCGGAAGCGGGACGCCGACGCCGAGCAGCCCACCCCGGCCCAGCCGGCGGTAGCCCACCACCCGGCGCACCCCGGCCAGGCGCATCAGGATCGCCGACGAGATCGAGTCGGGCAGACACAGCCCCAGGTCGAAGCGACGCCGGCGCAGAGAGCGAGCCTCTCGGAGCACCGCCACCGGACCGCGGTGATACGAGGCCACCGGGAGGATCTCGTCGAACCAGGGGGCGCCGGCCACCAGAGGCTCGAGGCCCGGGCGCAAGTGGAGCACCAGGCGCGCGGATGGGAACCCCTCCCGGAGGGCACGGAAGCCCGGGGTCGCCATGATCACGTCCCCGGTCCAGTTGGGGCCCCGGACGAGAATTTCCCGAGGTTCGGCCATGGGTTGCACTCGCGGGGACGAGCCGCGCACTCTACCACCCGGGCCGCGGCACTGCCAGCAGCTGTCGCGCCGCGGCGATCACCCGTTCCGGCGGAAGAACGCGCATGCAGGTGGCGGCCGCGCACCCGCGTCGCCCGCATGGGTGGCACGCGACGGGGACAAGCACCGTGCGCGAAGGGGTGCCCGCGTAGGGCGCGTTCTCCACCGGATCCGTGGGACCGAGAATCTGCACCACCGGCGTTCCCACCAGGGAGGCGACGTGGAGCGGCCCACTGTCCGCCCCCGCGAACAGCCGGCAGCGGGCGAAGAGCGCCGCCAGATCCGGGAGCCCGCTCGTCTCGGGACCCAGACGCGCGGCGCCCTCGGCGGCCTTCACCACGGCCTCGGCCTCGACACGGTCGTCCCGGGCGGGACCGAGGGTCACGATGCTGGGGATGCCGGGGTCGCGCGCCAGGGCCCGTGCCAGCGCCGCGTAGCCGCTCGCCGAATAACGCTTGTGCCGGGTTGCGTCACTCGTCCCCGGGTGGATGACCAACGGAGCCGGGCCCTCCCCGAGCGCCCGGGCCATGCGCTCCGAGGCCGCCGGCTCCACAGTCAGCGGACGCTCGGCGGGTGGGGTCTGGATGCCGAGGGCCTCCACCAGCACGCGGTTGCGCTCGAAGCGGCTGATGCGGCGGGGGTGCACCTGCACCCGCTGGTTCGCGAACAGCCAGGCGCCCTCGCGACCGAAGGGCCGCGCATATCCCACCCGCCGCGGCGCTCGGGTGGCGAACGAGAGGAGCCCGCTCTTCAGGATGGAATGGAAGTCCGCCACGAGATCGAAACGACCGGCCCGCAGCAGCCGGGCGAGCTCCCGGATCTCGCGCGCCGCCTGCCACCAGCGACCCTGCCGCAAGGAGTCGCGCAGCCGGGTCCGCGGAAAGACGATGACTTCGTCCAGCCAGGGCTGGGCGCTGAGCAAGCTCTCGGACCCGGGCTCCACCAGCCAGGCGAGGTGGGCGTCTGGATACGCCCGCCGCAGCGCCGAGGCGGCCGGCAGAGTGCGCACCACGTCTCCCACCGCTCCCAGCCGCAGCACGAGGATGCGCTCCGCGCCGGGAGTTCGGTGCGTCGGGTCTCTGCCGCCGATGGTGAGCCTCGCGAGGGGGAGGGGACGTGGGTAGGATACTCCGCCACGCGCGGGGCTCGCATCCTCGCGGGCGGCTCTGCGCGGCGGCGGATCCTCCAAGCCCGAGGCTCCGCGCTGGGGCCGGGACGGGCGCTGGGGGAGGTGCGGTGGAAGGGCCGGCGGGCTTCGTGACGCGGAGCGACGGACGTCGGCGGCTGCTGGTGGAGGCCACCCTCGCGGAGTCCGTGGAGGGTCTGGATCTGCTCTCCCCGGACACCTGGCAGCGGCTGTCCGGAGCGCCACCGGGCCGGGCCGGACGCGCGCCCACCGCCCTCTTCGAGCTACCGGACGGCAGGCGCCTGCTGGTGCGGCGGCTGCTCCGCGGGGGCCTCGCGGGACCCCTGCTGGGCTCGGTGCTCTTCGGCAGTGCGCGTCCGGTGTCGGAGCTCGCCGTCACCGCCGAGCTGCGCCGACGGGGAGCCCCGGTGCCGCGACCGGCATTCGCGTGGCTCGAGCGCCGCTTCGGACCGGTGTTCCGGGCGGCGGTCGCCACCGGCTTCGAGGAGGGTGCGGTCGACGCGCTCGAGTTCCTCGAGGAGCGCCCGTCGGGCCCCCGGTTGCAGCGCGCTGCCCTGGCGGCCGGCCGCGCCGTTCGGCGACTGCACGACGCCGGAGGACGCCATCGCGACCTCCACGTGAAGAACCTGCTGGTGCGCGAGACCGAGCAGCGCGCGGAGTGCATCATCGTGGACCTCGACCGTGCCACCCTCGAGCCCCACGTCTCTCCCTCCCAGCGCATGTCCGAGCTCATGCGCCTGTTCCGGTCGCTCGTGAAGCGACGGGTCGCAGAACGGGTCGGCCGC
>JBDLIK010000525.1:0-3282 GCA_039714895.1 Myxococcota bacterium
TTCCGGATGGCACCGCCGGTGGAGGTGGAGGCGCTCGTCGCCACGCCGTCCGCGAGGATCACATCGCGGAGGGTCAGATCTCCTCCAAGGTGCACGTGGAATATGCGGTCCTCGGGGGAACGGCTGCCGAAGGCGACTTCGATCTGGCGTGGCGCTGCCCCGCCTGGCGATTCGATCGTGAGCGGACCGGTCACGTCCAAGTCGCCAGTAGCTGCCAGCTCTTCGTCCGCGGCTCCGGCGCTCGCTTCCTGAAGCGTGAGTAGATAGGGACCGCTCACCTGCAGGACGATCGTGTCCGCGCCTGGGAAATCGTTGGCTTCCTGGATCGCCGCGCGCAACGTGCAACGTTCCTGGGCCAGACACACCCCGTCGCCTGGGTTCACGTCCGTGTCGTCGATGGTGCTGACCACTGTAAAGGTGGCTCCGTGAGCCCCTCAGCCCCCAGCAGGACGACCAGAGCCGAGCACAGAATTCGGCCGATGCGCACGGTCTCACCCCCCAGTGGATCGCACCGGGAGAGCATCCCCAATCCGGCGCCCCGCGGCCAGCGGACGCAGTGGCACGTCCGGGGGCGATCGGGTTGACTCTGGCCCCTGCCTCACCTCGGAGAGCCCTTGAAGAACCCTGGCCGAACCCTGCGACACACGGGCCTTGCTCTCGTGTTCTCCATGAGCGCTGCCGAGATCCGCGCCGAGCCCCTCGTGCTCCAGGGCGCGACGCTGTTCCCGGTGGCTCAGGGGCCCATCGAGAACGGCGTGCTGGTGATCGAGGGCGGTCGCATCCAGGCCATCGGCGCGGAGGGCGAGGTCCGGATTCCCCGAGGCGCCAGCGTCCGGGACGTGTCGGGCCTCGCGATCCTCCCCGGCCTCGTCGACACCCACTCCCACATCGGCCTCTACGCGCGACCGCTGGTGGCCGCCAACCGGGACGGAAACGAGACCACCGACCCGGTGACGCCGGAGATGCGCGCCCTCGATGCCATCTGGCCGGCGGACCCCGCCATCCGCATGGCCCGGGCGGGAGGCATCACCACCGCCAACATCATGCCGGGCTCGGGCAACGTGGTGGGAGGCCAGACCGCCTACCTGAAGCTGCGCGGCGAGACCGTGGAGGCCATGCGCATCCGGGACCCCCAGGGCCGCCCGGTGCGCGGCGGCATGAAGATGGCCAACGGCGAGAACCCCAAGCGCGCCCACGACGGGCTCGAGGCCTCGCCCGCCACGCGCATGGGCGTCGCCTTCCTGGAGCGAAAAGTCTTCGTAGACGCCGAGGGTTACGGAGAGAAGTGGAGACGCTACGAGAAGAGAAGGGAGGGGGACCCGCCCGCCCGGGACCTGGGTCTCGAGCCGATGCTGGAGGTCCTCTCGGGCGACCGGGTCGTGCACCACCACACCCATCGCGCGGACGACATCCTGACCGTGCTGCGCATCCAGGAGGAGTTCGGTCACCGCGTGGTGCTGCAGCACGCCACCGAGGCCTATCTGGTGGCCGACGAGATCGCGGCGCGGGGGGTGTCGGTCTCGGCCATCGTGGTGGACTCGCCCGGGGGCAAGCACGAGGCCATGAACCTGGGCTTCGAGAACCCGGGACTCCTCGAGGCGGCGGGGGTCCCGGTCGCGCTGCACACGGACGATCTCATCACCAGCTCGCGCCTGTTCCTGCGCTCGGCGGCGCTGGCGGTGCGCGGTGGCATGAGCGAGTCCGGCGCGCTGCGCGCCGTCACCCTCGAGGCCGCGCGCATGCTCGACCTGGACGATCGGCTGGGGAGCCTAGAGCCGGGCAAGGATGCGGACTTCGTGCTGCTCTCGGGACCCCCGTTCTCGGTGCGCACCCGGGTGCTCGAGACCTGGATCGACGGGGTGAAGGTCTTCGACGTCTCCGATCCGGCGGATCTGCGGCACCAGACCGGCGGCTTCCAGGTGATGGAGCGCTATCCGGAGCTCTCCGGAGCCGCACCGTGAGAAGCCTGCGAGCCCTCGTCGGGGCGTTTTTGCTGGGTCTGCTGGCGGCGCCCGCGCTCGCCGGCGACATCGTGGTGGAGGCGGACCTGCTCCACACCGAGGGACCGCGTGGAACCCTCGAGGACGGCGTGGTGCTGGTGCGCGACGGCCGCATCGCCGAGGTCGGCTCCCGGGGCCGGGTCGAGATCCCGCCGGACGCCACCCGGCTCTGGGCCGCGGTGGTGACACCCGGGCTCATCGACACGCACTCGGTGGCCGGGCTGGCAGGCCTCTACAACGTCCCCGCCGACCAGGACGTGAACGAGGCCACCGGTCCCAACCAGGCGGCCCTGCGCGCCATCGACGGCTTCAACCCCCGGGAGCCGCTGCTGCGCTGGCTGCTCGAGCACGGCGTGACCGTCGTCCAGTCCGGACCCGGCGAGGCCAATCCCATCGGAGGCCAGGCCGGCATCTTCAAGACCCACGGCGAGAGCGTGGCCGAGATGACCCTGCGCTTTCCCTCGGCGCTGGTGATGACCCTGGGCGAGCCCCCCAAGGCCACCTACGGAGCCAAGAAGCAGCGTCCCTCCACGCGCATGGGCACCGCCGCGGTGATCCGGAGCGCGCTCGGCGAGGCCCAAGAGTACGCCCGCAAGCGCGACGCGCCGGCGAAACAGGACGCCGAGCCCCCGCCCAGGGACCTCGGGAAGGAGGCGCTGGCGCTGGCGCTGGCGCGCCGCATCCCGGTGATCGCCACCGCGCGGCGGGAGGACGACATCGGCACCGCACTGCGCATCGCCGAGGAGTTCGACCTGGACCTCCAGCTCGCCGACGCCGTGGAGGCCTACCTGGCCGCGGATCGCATCGCCGAGGCCGGCGTTCCCGTCCACGTGGGGCCGGTGATGGAGCGGATCGGCAGCCTCGAGACCATGAACCTCACCCTCGAGAACGCCGCGATCCTGGCCGGCCGCGGCATCCCGATCACCTTCCAGTCGGGCTTCGAGGGCTACGTGCCGCGCACCCACGTGGTGCTCTTCGAAGCCGCGGTGGCGGGTGCCTGGGGCCTGGGCTTCGAGCGCGCCCTCTCGGCGCTGACCCTTGATGCCGCCCAGCGCCTGGGCATCGACGACCGGGTCGGCTCGCTCGAGCCTGGCAAGCACGCCGACCTCGTGCTCTTCGACGGAGACCCCTTCGAGTACACCACCCACATCCAGGCCGTCCTGGTGGATGGCGAGATCGTCCACCAGCGTCCCACTCAATAGCGTCGGCGAGGGGGGTCAGCTCCACGACTCGATGCCCTCCACGAAGCTCGCCACGGTAAGGGTGGCCTGCTGCAGGTTCT
>JBDLIK010000526.1:0-3279 GCA_039714895.1 Myxococcota bacterium
GGCGCCCTGCCGAGGAGGTCGAGGAGGCGGCCCGCCAGGCGGACCTCCAGGCCACGCTCGCGAAGCTCCCCGACGGTCTCGCCACCCCGGTGGGCGAGCGCGGAGTCATGCTCTCCGGCGGCCAGAAGCAGCGCCTCACCCTGGCCCGGGCGCTGGTCCGCGAAGCCCCGATCCTGCTGCTGGACGACCCCTTCTCCTCGGTGGACTCGGAGACCGAGGAGCGCATCCTCGCGCGCCTCGCCGAGCGGCGGCGCGGGCAGACCACGCTGATCGTGTCCCATCGGGTCAGCTCGCTGCGCGGGGCCGATCGCATCCTGGTCCTCGACGGCGGCCGGCTGGCGGAGGTCGGCAGTCACGCCGAGCTCATGGCGCAGGGCGGCCTCTATGCCCGCATGGCCCAGGTGCAGAGCCGCCACTCGGAGCTGCTGCAACGGCTGGAGCAGGTCGAGGCCACCGGCAGGGGGGCCGCGTGAGCCGCCGCGACCACTCGATCTTCGACGCCGAGCTCTCGGGCCGGAGCTTCGACCTGCAGCTGACCCTGCGGCTGCTCCACCGACTGCATCCCTACCGGCGGCGGGTGGCCGCCAGCGTCGCCTGCATCTTCGGCATGGCGCTCGGAGCGGTGTTGCTGCCCGTAATCACGACCCGGGTGGTGATCGACGGCGTGCTGCTTCCCGAGCCCGGCCGGGCGGCTCCGGACTTCGGCATGGTCGAGCTGGCCGGGCTCGTCACCACCTGGACGGGGCTTCCGCTGCTCGGAGCCGCGGTCCTGCTCTACGGCATGCTGGCGGCGGGCATGCTCGGCCTCGCCCACGCCAGCCGGCTGCTGCTCTCGCGCGCCGCGCTCTCGGGGCTACGGGACCTGCGGCGCGACCTCTTCGTGCACCTGCAGCAGCTCTCGCCGAGCTTCTACGACAAGGTGGCGGTGGGCCGCGTCATGACCCGGGTCACCAACGACGTGGAGGTCCTGTACCAGCTGCTGGTGGGCTTCGGAATGCTGGTGGGGGAGATGGTTCCCTTCTTCTTGGCCCTCGGTCTGATGCTGGCCGCGGACGCCCCGCTGGCGGGCCTGATGCTGATGGCGATTCCGGTGCTCGCCGGGGCCACCTGGCTGTTCCGCAACGCCACGCGCCTGGTCTACCGCAACATCCGCGACTCGGTCTCCCGCCTGAACCAGAACCTCCAGGAAAACCTCTCGGGGATCGGCGTCGTCCAGCTCCACGGCCGCGAGAGCCGCAACCTCGAGAGCTACCGCGACATCAACCGAGAGAACCGGGCCTGTGAGAACCAGGCAATCCGGCTGGAGGTCACCTATGGGGCCTTCATCGACAGCCTCTCTTCGGTGGCCCTGGCGGTGATCGTGTGGTTCGGAGGCCTCCAGCAGCTCGGCGGGGCGATCACCCTGGGCACGCTGATCCTGTTCGCCCGCTACGCGGACCTGCTGTTCCGGCCCATCGTGGCGGTGGGCGAGCAGTACAACGTGTTGTACCGCGCCATGGCGAGCGCCGAGCGGATCTTCCAGCTGCTGGACTGGCAGGAGCACGTGGCCGAGCCCAGCGGCTCCGCCCGCCTGCCGGCTCGCCTGGAAGGGCGCATCGAGTTCCGGGGCGTCTCCTTCGGCTACGAGCCGGACGAGCCCGTGCTCGACGACGTGACCCTCAGCATCTCGCCGGGGGAGAAGCTCGCAGTGGTGGGCGCCACCGGCGCCGGCAAGACCACGCTGGCGCGGCTGCTGGGCCGCTTCTACGACTTCGAGCGCGGCGAGGTGCTGCTGGACGGCATCGACGTGCGGCGTCTGCCCGCGCGGGAGGTGCGCCGGCGGCTCGGCGTGGTGCTCCAGGACTTCCACATCTTCACGGGCACGGTGCGCGACAACATCGCCCTCTGGAACCCGGAGATCGACGCCGCGCGGGTGGAGGAGGCCGCGCGGCTGGTGCACGCGGACGCGTTCATCCGCGCGTTGCCCCGGGGCTACGACACCGACCTCGCCGAGCGCGGCGCCAACCTCTCCCACGGCGAGCGTCAGCTGCTGTCGTTCGCAAGGGTGCTGGCCGCCGACCCGGAGATCCTGATCCTCGACGAGGCCACCGCCAGCGTCGACCCGGAGACCGAGCGGCTCATCCAGCAGGCGCTGCATCGCATCACCGAGGGACGCACCTCCATCCTCATCGCGCACCGCCTGCTCACCCTGCTCGAAGCGGATCGCATCGTGGTCATGCAGCAGGGGCGCATCGTCGAGAGCGGCAGTCACGCGGAGCTGCTGGCCCGAAACGGCGTCTACCGCACCCTCTACGAGCTCCAGTTCCGGGAGGAGGCGGCCTGAGGAGTCTGGCGGCGAAGGGCCCCGTCCTGGCCCTCAGGCCCGCCAGGCCCCCGGATCGCAGTGCAGCTGGAAGGGCCGCAGCACCTTGAAGGGCTCGGCGTGGCTGTAAGGCAGTCCCCGGGCGAAAGCGCGCTCGCGCTGCTCGAGGGCTCGGTGCAGGAGCGCGAGCTCCTCGTCGCGGAACTGGGCGCGGTAGCAGTCGAGGGCGCGGTGCTTCGCGTCGCGGTGCCCGGAGACGTCGAGGGTCGCGTTGGGCGCATGGGTCCAGTAGAGGGCCAGCGCGGTGATGGCGTGGGGCTCGAAGGGCGGCTCGGGATCCAGGCGCAGACGGCGGAGGCCCTGGAGGCTGATGGCCTGGGCGGTGGCCAGCCCGCAGCGCACGTGATCGTGGTGGGCCTCGTAGGGCAGCCAGGGGTCGCAGCTGAGCACGAAGTCCGGCCGCACCCGGCGCATCACGCGGATCAGGTCGTCGCGCAGATCGAGCAGCTCGAAGCGACCCGCGTCCGGATAGCCGAGCCACACCTGCTCGTCGACGCCGACGTGCTGTGCCGCCTCGGCCTGCTCGGCGCGGAGGCGCGCGGTGGCCGCCTCGTCGGACAGCTCCGGGTCGAGCACGCCCACGAGATCGTCGGTGACGGTCACGTAGGTGATGCGCGCGCCGAGGGCATGGAGGCGGGCGAGCGTGCCGCCCGCAGCGATGTCGTTGTCGTCGTAGTGGGGCTGCACGCACAGCAGGTTCCGGGCCTCGAGGAGATCGGGAACGGGAATCGCCAAGGCTTCACTCCCAGGTCCGGGGTGCCGACGGATCCCGGGGACCGCGGATCCAGCTCGCTTGGAGCATAGCCCGTTCTTCGATAATCTTTCCAAGGGGTTAGGGGCTCAGGCCCGGGGCGTGCAGGGGTAGGACGGCTTGGTGACGACACTCACGGCGAGCAGACTCGGACCGAAGCCCGCGT
>JBDLIK010000527.1:0-3278 GCA_039714895.1 Myxococcota bacterium
CCACGCCACGTCGGTGACGAGGTCCTTGACCAGCGGGAAGGCCCGCATCGGCTCGACGGTCACGGGACGATCGGTGCGCAGCTCGTTCATGCGCGTCATGCACATGAGGCGAGGCTGTCCGTTCACCTCGGCTGAGCAAGAGCCGCACTTGCCGGCCTTGCAGTTCCAGCGTACCGCGAGGTCGGGCGCCTGCTCCGCCTGGATCTTGTGCACCACGTCGAGGACGACCATCCCCTCGTCGTACCTGGTTTCGAAGGCATTGAAGGCACCACCCTCAGCGTCCCCCCGCCAGATCTCGAACGTCGCGTGCGGCATCAGCCCTGTTCCTCGATGATCGCCGAGAGCTCGGCCGGCATCGGGGGGATCGGTTCGCGGCGGATCTGCATGGATCCATCCGCCCCTTTACGGATCACCAGGTTCACGCCGCCCCACTCCGAATCCTTTTCCGGGTTATCGTCGCGCGTGTGGGCGCCTCGGCTCTCGGGCCGCACGAGTGCGGCGCGCGCGAGCGGCCACCCGAGCCAGAGCAGCACGCGGTGCCGTCCCCGGGCGTCGGGATGCACCAGGGTCAGCGTGATCGCGAGGAGGGTTGCTCCGAGAAGCGAGGCCGCGGCGTGGTGATCGGGATTTCCCACGCTTGCCTGGAAGGCCCCTGCCCAGAGCAGGGCGAAGATGGATCCCGCTCCGAGCGCCAGCCCGGCGCCGCCCAGGGAGCGTCCGGCCACGTACACGGGCAGCACGGTGAGGGCACCGAGAGCCGGGGAGGCCCATGCGGCCGTTCGCTCGAACACCGCCAGGGAATCCCCGAGCAGCCGAGCCACCGTCGCGAGTGCCAGGTCGTAGAGGGGAGGCCACGGCACGGGTGAGCCGTCGGGATGGTTCAGGTACGGATCGAAGAACAGGATCGAGGGGAAGTTCACGAACGTGAACAGCGCCCGCCGCGCGTGGTAGGAGCCATCGGCGATCTCGAGGATGACGGATCCGTCCCCGGGAAAGGCAGATGCAACGGGAAGGGAACGCACGGCAAACGCGAGCAGCACCGTCAAGCCGACTAGGACGGCTACGACGCCGCCATGCACCCGGAATGATCTACCCATCGGAAGGACGGACCCGGATTCCACGGCCCGATTACTTCCACCCGAGGGGTTCGTAGCCGCGCTCGCGCAGGCAGCGTTCCGTGTAGGATCGCACCAGCGGCTGGGGCTCACTCTTGTCGAACAGCCAGCGCGTGAAGCTGCGCGCCGCGCCGCCTGCCGCGCCGGCACCGGCGCCGCGGCCAGCGCTCCCGAGGACGGCCCCCGCGGCTGCGCCCGTGGCGGCCCCGACGGTGGCACCTTCGGCCGTGCTCGCGGCCGCTTCCTTGGCCTCGCTGGATCCCGCGTAGGCCTCCGCGAGCGCCAGGCACTCGTCGATGTCGAGCTGAGCCACCTCCTGCCCCGCCCTTTCGAGCTGCCGGTTGGGATACAGGACGGGCTTCTTGGATCCGCAACCGACCAGCGGCAGCGCCAGCAGCAGAACTGGGGCGATCCAGCTACGCATGGTCGGGCCCATGGCGGAATGCTAGCGGCCCCACTCCTCGCTGACCGCTGTTCACCTGCGCTGACTCGTTTCTTTCTCCCCGCTGGCAGAGTCTCAGGAGTACGATCCGCGACCGGGGGGTCGAGTCTGGAGGAGCACTTGATGAGACGTGTGAAGTCGTTGCTGGCGGTACTGGCCCTGGCAGCTCTCTGGTTCACCCCGGTCGTGGCAGCCGCCCAGGAGCCGCCGTCGGTGCTGCAGGTGATTCTGGTGGATGTTGCCCCGACGAACGTAGACGCCTACGTGGCCGAGCTGGGGGAGCTCCAGGGCTTGCTCTCCAAGGCAGGGCTCAGTCCGATCCGGGTCTGGCAGTCCACGCTGGCGGGGCCCAACACGGGCACGATCGCGATCACCATCGAATCGAAGAACCTCGCCGGCTTCGCGGCGAACACCGGCAAGATCCAGGCCAGCCCTGAGATCCAGAAGTGGCTCGACGAGCTGCAGGAGAAGGGCCTGGGAGACCTCGTCTCCAACAGCCTGCTGGTCGACCGCACCCCGTGACCCCAGGGGGTGGCCCGGCCTCCCGGGCCACCCCGCGCAGGTGCGGCTCCACCTCTCCGGCGTGCAGGGAGGGTGCAGACCCGCGGCGATGGGCGCGTCTCGACACTTTTCCGGTCGCGGACGGTCAAGCTCTCCGGGGCTCCTGTCGAAACCGTGCGGAGGAGAGAGCCCCGCATGGTTCGCAAGGTGGAAGAGACGCTGTTGCCCCCGGTGAGCGGCTGGGAGGAGCGCGACCGCACCCGCGCCGCGGGCAGCGACGTGGAGCCCGTGGACGGTCCCTTCAGCGACCGCACCCGGGTGCGGGTGACGCTCCTGGCCACGCGTCTGCCCCGGGAGGATCGTCTCGGCGAGGTAGGCCGAGGCGTCCTGATCGACCGGCTCGTCATCGGAGGGCCTCTGCGCATCGCCATCGAGGGCGCGCCCGCCTTCGTGACCAGCCCCGTGCGCGGGCTGCAGGGCCTCGGTCCCGACTCGGTGCAGGTCACCACCACCCACAGTGTCTACCGCCTCGAGCGCAGCCGGGCCTCCGGGGCGGCCGATCCCGATCCCGTGGAGATCGCCCTCCAGCAGGCGGAGGGAGACGACCCGCTCCAGACCGCTGGATCCCCGGAGCCGAACCCGAATGACGATTCCACCTCCTTCGTGCCTCTCTCGAAGCTCGCACCGCTCGGCAGCAGCCCCTTCGCGAACGGAGCCCGTCTGCGCATCTCCCGTCTCAAGACCCGGGATCCGCTCTCCGAGCGCCTCGGGGAGCTGGGAACCGGCCGCGTCCTCGATCGGCTGGAGGTGGGTGAGATGGTCCGCCTCTCCATCGAGGGCGGAGCCACCTTCGTGACCAGCCCTCTGCGCACTGTCCACCGCATCGGAGAGAACCTCGTCGAGATCGAGACGGCCAACAGTACCTACCGGCTCAGGACCCTCGAGGAAGGCTGCGATGCGTCGTAGCGAGGCATGGGGGGGAGGCTAGCCCGAAGTTCCCCGCCGATGCTGTCCCGATTGAGGCGTAAGGGTTTGGAATCGTGGCAGAAAGGGCAGCTCGATGAGCGGCAATAGGTTCCCATGTAAACGACTATAAATCGTTGCGGCTACATGGGATATGATCTATAGATAGTTCCCATGTATGTGGAGACGGTGCCCAACCGAGACTCCCGCCCGGCCATCCTGCTGCGCGAGGGCTGGCGCGAGGGCCGCCGCGTACG
>JBDLIK010000528.1:0-3275 GCA_039714895.1 Myxococcota bacterium
TCGGCGCTGTACTGCCTCGGGGTCCACAATGCTCGAATCCACGTGGATGGGCCCGAGATCCCTATCATGGACGGGAGCGCGGCCTCGTTCGTGTTCTTGATCCGCGCGGCGGGCATCGTCAGCCAGCCCGCCATCGCGCGCAGGCTGCGCGTCCGGCGGAGCTTCGAGATCCGGGAAGGGGAACGCGCGATTCGAGTGGAGCCGTCCCGGTCGCTCAAGGTCACCTATCGGGTCGACTATGCCCACGCCTCCATTGGCCAGCAGTCCATCAAGGGAATGGTGATCTCCGAGGGCGCCTTCGAGCGCGAGATCTGCCGGGCTCGCACCTTCGGGTTCCTCCACGAGGTGGAGGCGCTCTGGCGGATCGGCCTCGGTCGCGGTGGCTGTCTCGACAACACCGTGGTCCTGGACGAGGACCGCGTGCTGAACCGGGACGGGCTGCGTTGGCCCGACGAGTTCGTCCGTCACAAGGTCCTCGATCTGCTCGGCGACCTGGCGTTCCTCGGCATGGGTCTCGAGGGCCACGTGGAGGTGGAGCGCGGAGGTCATTCCCTGCACCAGCGCATGGCAAGCGAGCTGCTGGCCCGCCGGGACATCGCCCGCGTGGTGGGCGCCGATCTGCCCGCCGAGCGCGAGATCGTTCCCGTCCCCCGTCCCGCCGAAGTCCGCGCCTAAGGGGCTGCGCGCTTCGCGCGCAGCCAACGATTGGTGCCCCAACGCCGTCTGAGGCGTACGCCGCTTCGCTCGCCCGTGGACTTGGCGCTACGGCACCGCTTCGAGCTCGCGCGCGAGCCGGGCGGTGGGTTCGTGGCGGGTGAATTCCACACCCATCCCGGGTGCGTGGCGGCCCTCCGGTCCCCCGGCGTGGCACCAGACGACCCGCCCCTCGAGTTCGTGCGCGGCCCCACCCCGGGGCAAGTGGAAGCGAAGCTCGAGACGCGTGCCGACCGGCTGCGGGTCGGCACAGGCGATGAAGAGACCGCCGATTCCGAGGGTGATGGCCGTGTCCGAGCGGATCCCGTCCGGCGTCTGGTAGTCGACCCGGATCTGGAGGGTGCAGCGGCGAAAGCGCCGAGGGGCGCGCGGGCCACGGGACTGCATGCCTAGGAGACGGACTCCAGCCAGGTTCGGACCATCCGCCGGAACAGGGCGCTGGCGGCGGGGGATGCCTCGACGAGGGACGTGAGCTCCGCCTGCTCCGGGGGCCGACCGCTGGCGTCGTCGAGAAGCGCCAGCAGCGCCGTGCGGAGCTCTCCACCTCGTCGCTCCAACACCTCAGCCGCGGCAAGGGCGAACAGCTCGGCGCGCCACTGCTCGAAGTCGATCCCCGCGATCTCCTCGGCAGTGGTCTCCCCCAGGGCCCGACGCACCCGCCGGCGGGCGCGTCGTCCCAGCGCGGATGCGAGGGCGTTCACGAGATGGCCGTTGCCCTGCACGGCCTCGGCTTCGGAACCCAGACCCGCCACCACCGTGAGCACGGTGCGAAGCTCGTCGGTGGGGAGCGGGAGCAGGGCGGCCGCGGAGACCTCGGCAGCGCGAGCCAGGGCCCGCGCGCGAAAGCGCGCCACCGGATCATCCGCCCGGGTGTGGATATCGGGGGTCGACGTCTCGAGCGCGAGGGCGATCTCGCCGCTGGCGGCCCGGGCCACCGCCCGCGCCTGCTCGAACAGCGGATCCGGCAGGCCAGCCGTGCCGCGCAGCAGCGCGCCTCGCGCTCGCTCTCGTTCCTCGGGGGCGGCCGCGCCAACCGCAGCGAGGAGCGCAAGTCCCGCCGACTCGGCCGACCCCGGTGCGGCGCGCAGGCGGAGCAACGCCCGCACGGAGGCGATCCGATGGGGGTGGCGGCGGAGGATGCGCAGATGCCGTTCGATGGCCTCCTGCCGCCGATCGGTCTGGTGCACCAGCAGGTCGGCCAGGGCGTGCTCGGCCTCGGAGTGGTCCGGGGCGCACTCGAGGGCGCGTTCGTAGGCGCCGAGTGCGCTGTCCAGGTCCTCCAGCGGGCCGGCCAGCAGCCGTCCGAGCTGGTGAAACACCGTCGCAGCCCTTTCCGGACGCTCCTCGATGGCACCGCACGCCACGGCTTCGAGGACGTCGGCCGCAGCTCGCCACTCACCGAGGCCCCGGTACAGCCGCGCGCTCGCCAAGCCGTCCTCCACCCGGGAGGGGTCGACCCGCACCACCTCGGCGTAGGCGAGCGCCGCGCCTCGCCGATCGCCCCGGGCTTCCAGGGTCTCGGCCTGCAGGACGGCCAGCTCGGCGCGAACCGTCGATTCCTCCACTGTTTCGAGGGCCTCGGCGATCGCATCCAGGGCATCCTGCTCGCGCTCCCCTCGGGCCAGCAGGCGCGCCAGGGAAAGCCAGGCACCCCCGTGGGTGGCGTCCAGGCGCAGGGCATCCCGCAGCCAGGTCTCCGCGTCGCGCGGGTCGAGGCCGGCCTCGAGGGCGTGCTGGGCGGCGCGTGCCAGGGCGAAGCCTGCTTCGGCGCCGTCGTCGCCCCAAGCCCGGGCCTGGGCGCGAAGGGCATCGACCAGCGGCCGGCTCGACCCGGCCGCCTCCAGCAGCCGCACGCAGCCCTCGTGGGCCTCGAGCGAAGAGGGGTCGTGGTCCCGGGCCTCGAGGAAGCGGGCGAGAGCGGCTTCCGGCTCCTGGACCCGCTCGAGACAGCGCCCGAGCCGGTTCAGGCTCTCCACCCGCCGGCCGTCGCCCGTCAGAGCGAGCCTTCGTTCGAGCAGCGGGCGGGCCTCCTCCGGATTGGAGAACTGCAGATTGATGTCCGCCAGCGATTCGAGAGCGACCGCGCACTCCGGTTCCAGGTCCAGGGCGGCCCGCAGCAGATTCGCGGCGCTCTCCAGGTTTCCCATGCGCCAGGCTGCGACGCCGCCCTCGCGGGCCACCCGCGCGCGAAGCGGCGGGTCGAGCAGGCCGGCCGTGTCGAGGTCGATGGCCCGGCGCGCGGCGGACTCCGCCTCGGCGAGCAGCCCGGCGTCCGCGGCGCGGATCGTCAGCTCGGCCTGCGCGGTGGCGGCGGCGGGGTCGAGAGCGACCGAGTGCTGCAGCAGCTCGACGGCGCGGTCCGGATCGGCGTCGCCGAGAGCCCGGGCCGCTTCCTCGAGGCGCACCGCCCCTTCGGCGGCCGGCAGGAGTTCCGCCGCGCGCTCGAGGGCGTTGCTGTGGCCGGCCGCGTCGCCGAGCCCGGCGCGCAGCCGCGCGGCGAGCTCCCAGCCCTCGAGGCAGGTGGGCTCCAGGTCCAGCGCCCGCTCGGCCCGAGCCAGGGC
>JBDLIK010000529.1:0-3262 GCA_039714895.1 Myxococcota bacterium
GCTGGAGATTGCCGATCCCATCAAGCGCCTCGAAGAGGTCTTCTCGCTCATGCAGTCCGAGCTGGAGGTCTTCGAGGTCGAGAAGAAGATCCGCAGCCGCGTGAAGAAGCAGATGGAGCGCTCCCAGAAGGAGTACTACCTCAACGAGCAGATGCGGGCGATCCAGAAGGAGCTTGGCGAGCGGGACGAGTTCAAGAACGAGCTTCAGGAGCTCGACGAGCAGATCAAGAAGAAGAAGATGCCCAAGGAGGCGCTCGGGAGGACCCGCAAGGAAATCCGCAAGCTCAAGATGATGTCGCCCATGAGTGCCGAGGCGACCGTGGTGCGCAACTACATCGACTGGATGATCTCGCTTCCGTGGAACCACATGAAGAACGAGAAGCGGGACATCGAGGAAGCCGAGCGGGTGCTGGACGAGGACCACTACGGGCTCGAGAAGCCCAAGGAGCGCATCCTCGAATACCTGGCGGTGCAGGCGCTGGTCGAGAAGATGAAGGGTCCGATCCTGTGCCTGGTGGGTCCTCCCGGCGTGGGCAAGACTTCTCTGGGCAAGTCCATCGCCCGGGCCACCGGCCGCGACTTCGTGCGCATCAGCCTGGGCGGGGTGCGCGACGAGGCCGAGATCCGGGGCCACCGCCGCACCTACATCGGGGCCTTGCCCGGAAAGATCATCCAGAGCCTCAAGAAGGCCGGCTCCAGCAACCCCGTCTTCCTTCTCGACGAGGTGGACAAGATGTCCATGGACTTCCGGGGCGATCCCTCGGCGGCGCTCCTCGAGGTGCTGGATCCGGAGCAGAACCACACCTTCAACGACCACTATCTGGACATCGACTACGACCTCTCCCGGGTGATGTTCATCTGCACGGCCAACGTGCTGCACCAGATCCCCCGGCCCCTCCAGGACCGCATGGAGATCATCCAGATCCCCGGCTACATCGAGTCCGAGAAGCTGGAGATCGCGCGGGCCTTCCTGGTCCGCAAGCAGCGCGAGGCCAACGGCTTGAAGCCGGAGCACATCGAGTTCTCCGACCCCGCCGTGCTGGAGGTGATCCGCCACTTCACCCGCGAGTCGGGGGTCCGCAACCTCGAGCGGGAGCTCGCCTCCATCTGCCGGAAGGTGGCGCGAGAAGTGGTGAAGTCGAAGGAGGATCCGCGGACCCGACGGGTCACCCCGGCGGCGGTGCGCCGCTTTCTGGGGGTGCCGCGCTACCGCCACGGCCGCGCCGACGAGGCCGATCGGGTGGGGGTGTGCACGGGCCTGGCCTACACCGAGGTCGGGGGCGAGCTGCTCCAGACCGAGGTCACCGCCATCCCCGGCAAGGGCAAGCTCCAGGTGACGGGACGCCTCGGCGAGGTGATGCAGGAGTCTGCGAACGCGGCGCTTTCCTACGTGCGCTCACGGGCCAAGCAGCTGGGGCTCACGCGGGACTTCTACTCCAAGGTGGACCTGCACATCCACGTGCCCGAGGGCAGCACCCCGAAGGACGGCCCCTCCGCGGGCATCACCATCGCCACCTCCATCGCCTCGGCGCTCTGCCGGGTGCCGGTGCGGTCCAATGTGGCGATGACGGGGGAGATCACCCTGCAGGGGCGCATCCTCCCCATCGGCGGCCTCAAGGAGAAGATGATCGCCGCCCACCGCGCCGGCATCGACACGGTCCTGATCCCGAGGGAGAACGAGAGGGACCTGAAGGACATCCCCGCCGCGATCCGGCGGGCCATCACCATCTCGATGGTGGACCACATGGACGAGGTGCTGGTGGCCGCCCTCTCGCTCGAGGATCCGGCTGCCTTCCTGCGCGAAGGAGACCACGCCATCGACGACATCTACGAGGTCCCGCCGCCGCCGCCCGGCCCGGACGACCTCGTCGCCCCCGCCGGCGTCAACTAGACTCGCGGCCGATCCGGCCCCGGGCGCGTAGCTCAGCTGGCAGAGCACCTCGTTTACACCGAGGGGGTCGGCGGTTCGATCCCGTCCGCGCCCACCATCCGTTCAGCCGAGATCAGTTCGTCGGTGTGTACCAGATGGGCGAGGGGTAGGCCTCTTCGAGACCGAGGCGGTTGCCGAAGGCCCCGGCATCCACCGCGCGCAGCCGGCGCCTGCCTCAGGGAGCGCCGTTCTGGGGCCCCCGCCGGCGCGCCAAGCCAAGCAGCGCGACCAGGGCTCCGGCGCTCGCCGCCAGCGGCCCGGGCTCGGGGACGGTGATGATGTTGTCGTCTTCGTAGAGCGTCAGCGTGGTCACGAAGACACCGCCGCCGTTGGTCTCCTGGTCCGACTCCTCGGCCGAGTTGAGGATCATCCCGCTGATCTGGTAGGTCTGGTCCGCCTCGAGGCTGCCGGGGTCCAGGATCTGCTGGCTCCCGGCGACGTCGAACTCGCCCTCGAAGACCGGCTCGCCGGTCGCCTCGTTCTCGACGGTCAGCAGCAGCGTGTCCCCGCAGCTGGCGGTCGACAGGCAGGGCTCCTTCTCCATGACCTCCCAGGTGATGGTGAGGGAGCCGCCCTCGGGGACCTCGGAGCCGTCCTCGGGTTCCGTGAAGTCCACCCAGGCCTTGGGCTCCTCGAGGTCGTAGAGGATGTCGATGGAGTCGACCTCGGACCCCTCGAGGAGCGCGGCGACTCCGTAGGGGTCGCTCGCTGTGGGGCTGTTGGGGAAGGCGGTGTCCAGTTCGCCCGCATCCAGGAAGTTCTCGGAGAAGCAGACCTCGTCGGGGTCGTTGGCGCTCTCGAGCCGGACGGGATTGGTCGGCACCGTGAGCTCGAGGTCGTCGACGCCCTCTCCCAGGAACTCGATGCAGGCCTCGAAGTCGTGGGGCTCCTCCACCGGCTCGCCGGCCTCTCGGGCTACGCCCTTCTTGAGCGAGAACGTGTCGAGCTGGGCCCAGCTCGGAGCGGCCAGCAGAAGGATGGCCGTCACGGCGATCCCATAGAGCGAACGATTTGCGCGCAGTTGCAACACTTCGACCTCCAATCCAGCGGCAGCACAGCGTTCTGAGCGAGGCTCATTCAAGCACCGGAAGCGTGCGCAGGTCAACAGAGATCGGCCGCTGCGGGACGCGACCCGTGGCGTGGGAACGATCCGCTATACCCTCGGGGCGCCGGAGCGGAGGGGATCGCCTCGAACCCTCCACGGCTCCCTGACGGCTCCAGGAGGTGGGGGGACGAACGATGACAGAGGCGCTCCGCGTCGCCCTGGGACTCGCCACCCCCGCCATGTTCTGGTCGGGGCCCGCCCGGGGCGGGGGGCTCTACCTGAACGAG
>JBDLIK010000530.1:0-3249 GCA_039714895.1 Myxococcota bacterium
CCGAACAGGCCGGTCCTGGAACCACCCACCTCGGTGTGCATGGCATGTGACCCGTCGCGGTTCTGGTGCGTTGCCCCGGGAACGGCGCCCGAAGCACGGATGATCGCAAACGAACCGCGCTGGAGTGCTGGCCGCGGATGAAACAGGAGGGTTCGGGGCAGGCGCGTACGAGGCGTGGGCGTGCGGTTCCGAGTTTCAGCGGTAGGTTCTGGCGGAGAGGATCGAGTGTGGTGATCCCTGCCTCCCGGAACGCCGGACCCGGCTGAGCGGAGCCTCTGAGGATTGCCGTCGCCAGCTGGTGTCTCGCTCCGGGAGAGCTAGTTCCGTATCGGCCGGCCGCGGGGTAGCCGGGGACGAGGCGAGGTCTGGTTGGTGCCTTGGGGCGGCGCGGAGCGTCCCGGGTCCACGCGGCGTGCCTCCTCCTGAGCCTGAAAGCCTGGACCGCAAACGCTGGAAGCACACGAGATCACTCGCGTTGCGCTTGTTTGGTCGTGTCTGGCGGCTCCTCGGGCTGTCCGCCGACTCTCCGATTCCTTCCGAGTTCCGGAGGGTTTGGGCTTAGAATGCAACTGTGAACGGTCGGTCATCCGCGTTCGCCTCCCGCCTGACGGAGTTCGGGGTTCGGCGCCCCGGAGTCACCCTGGCCGCAGCGGTGTTGTCGGTCGGAATGCTTCTAGTGCCCGCCTCCCGGCTCACCAGCGAGGTGGGCTACGCGGGCTACTTCGGGCCGGACGATCCCCGGGTCCACCGCCTCACAGACTTCCTGGACGAGTTTGACAGCGGTCTCCACGTGCTAGTCGTCTTCGGCTGCGGGGAGACCCACCTCTGCGAGCGGGCCACGGACGAACCGGCCCTGCGCTTTGTCGCGCGCCTCCAGGAAGCTCTGGACCGCGTCCCCAACGTCCGGCGCACCACGAGCGTGCTGAACGCCGCCATCCTCGTGGGCCCCCTGGAAGCGCGCACCGTGGGACGCCGCACCCCGGATGGAGGCTACGCCTTGGCGGACGGCTGGGGCGACCTCGCGCGGCGAGCCGCCCAGGAACACTTCCTGCGAAACACTGTGATCTCGGCGGACGGCCACGACGCCGGGGTGGTCGTAGAGCTCCAGTCTCTGGACAGCGACCGCGTCCGAGACGGAGTCCATGGCATCCAGGGGCTGTTGTCCGAGTTCGAACGCGAGCTGGGGTCCGAGATCTACCTGGCTGGCGACCCGGTCTGGACCGTGATCTCTTCCGACGACCTCAGCGCAGACTCCACAAACCTCACGGTCCTCATGTTCCTAGTGATCGCTGGAGTGCTCTGGGCGATCTTCCGCAGTGTATGGCTTATGCTGTTGCCCGTGATCGCGGTGGGTGCACTAGCCGGTGCGGTCCACGGGATCATCGGCGTCCTTGGCATCCCGATGACCGCGATCCTCGCCGCGCTTCCGCCCGTACTGGTCGTGATTGCCATCACCGCCTCGATTCACCTGCTCACGGCCTTCCTGCAGAGTTCCGAATCGGGCATCGAATCGTCGCTGATCGCCGCGGCGTCGGAGGTGGGGCCTGGGTGCTTCTGGGCCGCCTTTACCACATCGGTAGGCTTCGCCTCCTTCTTTTGGAGCGATCTCGCAAGCTTTCGGCATTTTGGGGGTGTAGCGGCGATCGGACTCACACTGTCCTACCTGACGACTTTCACTGTGCTCCCCGCCTTGGTGAGCTTGCGGCCGGGCGTTCTCGAGCACGCCCGAAACGCGACCGGGAGGGGCCTAGTGGTCGACCTTCTGGCCGCTCTCCAGGGAGCAGTGGGCCGCCGACCACGGTTCGTGCAGGTCGCCTCACTGGTGGCCCTAGTCGGAATCTCCGTTGGAGCCTTTCGCGTCCACTACGAGACGAGCTTCGGGTTCGGCGAACGCCACTTTGTCTACCGTTCGCTCCGTTACATCGAGGCCAACTTCCGAAAGCCCATGACCGCCGAGCTCGTGATCGATGTCCCGGAGGGGCGCCGGATCTACGACGAAGAGACACTGCGACTGCTCGCTGAAGCGGAGGCGCATTTCGCCCGAGAGCCGTCCACTGGCACCGTCTGGAGCTTCCTGGACTTTCTTGAGGATGCCTACCGGCTCGACAGCGGCAGGTCGCCGGAGTCGTTCGAGGCGCTGGTGAAGACAGCACGGGACCAGATGCCCATCGTGGCCAACTACGAGCAGGTCTCTTCGTTCTGGAGCGAGTCGGCGAAGAACGGGGGAAGCGAGGTCTACCTGGACCGAGCGCGTGTGTCCGTAGACCGTGCATGGCTGGACGACGACACGCAGGGTCCCTACGTCGTGCGCCTGCACCAGGCAGTGGCCGACCTCAACCGCGAGTGGGGGCCCCTGGGTTACCACATAGAGGTCGAAGGGGGTCTGATCCTGGCGGACCTCTTTATCGGAATGATCCGCGACACACAGCGGCGTAGTTTTGCTTCGGCGTTAGCGGTGGTTATCGCTACCCTGGTGTTGCTGCTCTGGGGCAACTGGCGTCTGATCTGCTGGGCCTCCTTGACCAATGTGCTTCCCGCAGCCGCCCTCCTCGGAACAATGGGCTGGGCTGCAATCGGGATTGACCCAGCAAACTCGATGGTCGCTACCATTCTGATCGCCATCGCCGTGGACGACACCATCCATGTGGCCCTGCGCTACCGCTCGGAGCGTGCGCGAGGCCTCGCGCCGCCCGAGGCTATGAGGGTGGTGCTTGGCAGCGTTGGCGAGGCCGTGGTTACAAGCAGCGTCTGCCTCGCCCTGGGGTTCTCCGTGCTGATGTTCTCAAGCTGGGGAGGTCTTGTGTCCTTCGGGCTGCTGGCGAGCCTGGGCGTGATGCTGGCGCTGCTCTGCGACCTTCTACTGCTGCCCGCCGCCATGCTCACCGGGGCCGCGGAGCAACGGGACGTGGGAACGTGAGGCCGCCGCGCTACGGGGTCCTGGTCACCGGCGTGGCGGGGCTGTTCGCGCTGGTAGTGTTACTGCCTTTCTTGGGCTCCTTCCGCCGGCCGCAGCCGATGCTCGACGCGCCCCTCGACGCATCGCTACGGGTGCCCGTGACGGCGTATCTTCTCGGACGCGCCCCCCTGCAGCCCGGCGACGAGCTGATCGGCGTGGTGGACCCTTCGAGCGGCCGCGTGGTATCTCCGCGCAACCGCCGCTCCCTAGACCGGCTCCTCGAGAACACCTCGCCCGGCACTCCCGTGGAGCTGCGCGTCAAGCGGCGCTCGCAGATCGTCTCCACGCACGTT
>JBDLIK010000531.1:0-3238 GCA_039714895.1 Myxococcota bacterium
CGCGAAGGAGGTCGGCTTGGGCGAGTTCGAAGCCTGCGAGATCCGTCGCGAGGAGCCGGGGGATCGTGCCGCCGTCCACGGCGTGAACGCGCGCGCCTTCGGGCGCGACGGCGAGGCCGACCTGGTCGACGCCCTGCGGGGTCAGGTCGAGCCGGCCGTCTCGTTGGTGGCGCTGCGGGGTGGCGTCGTGGTGGGCCACGTCTTCTTCAGCCCCGTGCGCATCGAGGGTGAGGGCGCGCAGAGCCGCGCCACTGCGCTGGCCCCGCTGGCCGTCCTCCCCGAGCACCAACAGCACGGCATCGGCTCGCAGCTAGTGCGCGCGGGCCTCGACGCCTGCCACTCCCTGGGCGAGGACGTGGTCTTCGTGCTCGGCCACGCGGGCTACTACCCGCGCTTCGGTTTCCAGCCCGCCGGCCCCCTGGGCCTGCGCTACCGCGACCTCTCTCCGGACCCGTCCTTCATGGTCACCGAGCTCTCCCCGGGTGCGCTGCACGGACGCACGGGCTGGGTGCGCTACGCAGAGGCCTTCGAGCGGGTTGTGGGTCCGCCTGCGGGCTAAGCCCGCAGGCACCACAGCTACGCTCGCCTGCGGCTCGCTGCGCGCGCCTTCGGCGCTTGCGGGTCCGCACGTCGGGCGTCTAGTTCCGGGGCTCGGCGGGGAGCCCGGTGCCCGGTACCGCGGTCCAGTAGCCGCCGTGCTCACCGCCGATGGCCCGGTGGGCGATCTCTCGCGACAGCTCGAGACCGGCGAGGCTCGGCCCGCCGTTGGTGAGCACCACGACGCCCAGCTGCTCGTCGGGGAATCCGACCATCAGGCTCTCGAAGCCTGGGTTGAGGCCCCAGTGCCAGAGGGCGTCGCCCTCGGCTGTGTGCTGGATGCCGATGCCGAGGCCCCAGGAGAGGGAGTCATCGATGGCCGCCTGCCGCGAGCGCATGGCCCGCCCCAGCTCCTGCGAGAGCCCGCGCGGCTCCATCAGCTCGGCCAGCAGCCGGGCGAGGTCCGGGGCCGTCGCCAGCAAGCCGCCCACCGCCACGATCCCGGGCTCCCGCTTCGGGAGCGGGACGGCCGGGCGGCTGACGACGAGGCCGGCGAGCGCGAGGGCGATCGCGGCCGTGAGGGCGAGCCAGATGCGCGGCGCCGTGCGCCCGGGGTCTGCCCGGCTTCGCCAGAGCGAACGTCCAGCGTAGGCGGCGAGGAAGAGCAGGCCGCAGAGCACGGCCAGCAGCGAGAAGCCCAGCGCGGCGACGGCGAGGCCCAGCAGCTCCGCGCCGGCTCCCGCGCTCAGCACCAGGCTCCCCGCGAGCAGTGCGAAGCTTCGGGTGCGCGTCAGCGGGGCCCGACCCGTGGCGAGCCGCAGACCCAGCCAGCCGAGGCCAGAGACCGGGATCGCGACGAGTCCCCAGAGCAGGAGCGGCACGCTCGCCAGCAGCAGTGCCGAAAGGTGCGGCCGCGCCATGCTCCGGGCCAGGGCACCTTCCAGCCGGTAGCCGCTGCGGGTCATCCCGAGAGGGCCGAGCACCGAGCGCTCGAGGTGTCGGGCGAGGTCCTCGCGGCTCGAATCCTCGATCGCCTGCCCCAGGTACGTGTACCCGTGCCCCGAGTAGGAGAAGCGGTCGCCCGGCGGAAACCACACGCGCCGATCGACCAGGAGGCCCACGCCCAGGTTGGAGAGACCGGAGCTATGGGAGAGGACGTGGCGCAGGGTGATGGCCTCGCTCTGCTCCGATGGCGGCAAGAAGGGCGCATCGACGTAGCGCGCCAGCGGCGCGTCGAGCGCGAGGGCGCCCGCGTCCACCAGGGTGAGGGCCGCGTAGGCGGTCGCCGGCTTGGAGTGGGAGGCGACCTCGAAGGCCGTGTGCGGGGTGACGGGCCGGCGCGAAAGCCAGTCGGCCACCCCGAACCCCTCGGCGAAGACGATCTCGCGGTCACGCACCACGGCTACCGACACGCCGGGAACCCCGGACGCCGCCAGACGGGACGGAACAAAGGCCCCGAGGTCCGCGCCCAGCTCCGCGGCCGAGCGCTCGGGACGCAGCGGCGAGCGCAGCGGCTCGAGCTCGGCGGCTGGACCGCAGGCGCTGGCTGAGAGCAACACGAGCAGCAGAGGAAGTGCGATGGCGGAGAGCTCTTCGGTGGGAGCGTACACGGGCCTCGCGGTGGGGGGCGCACCCGAGCGCCAGGGTAGCCCGGTTCTTGAATTCGTCCGCCGGGTCGAGGAGATTCGGCCCGAGCTGCCGGTGTGCATCCGCCGGCTCCCGCCTCCGGAATGTGATCCAGCACACACTCCCAAGGGGGTGGTGCGGACGCTAGAAGAGGTACGCGGGTCCCGACGGCATGTCGCATGGGTCACCGCAAACTTCCGGGAGCCCCATGCGCGACGGCATCACCGTACGGCGCGAGCGCACCCGCGAGCCCGAGAACGTCGGCGAGTTCCTCGAGCGCTGGCGTCCCGTGCTGGTGGTGATCTCAGGACCTGCTGCAGGCAGCGAGTTCCTCGTGGACCGCAAGCGCACCACGGTGGGCCGCGGCCCGGGGGTGGATCTCGCCTTCGCCGATCCCGAGCTGTCCCAGCAGCACGCCGCCATCGAGTTCGCCGACGGCGGATTCCGCGTCTGCGACCTCGGCAGCACCAACGGCACCTATGTGAACGGTGCTCTGGTGCGGGTCTGCGAGCTCAAGAACGCGGACCGAGTCCAGCTCGGGCGCTACGTGTTTCAGTTCGTCCTGGAAGAGCGGACCCACGCACCCAGGGTCTACGTCCTTCCCGACGTCTAGCGCCGCCTCGGCCCCTTCATGCAGGAAACAAGAGAGCGGAAGATCTCGAGCTACGAGATCGAGGACGAGATCGCCCAGGGTGGGATGGGCGTGGTGTACCTGGCACGGCAGCCTGCGCTCGACCGCAAGGTGGTGCTGAAGGCGCTTCGCCGGGACCTCGCCGAGGATCCCATCCACGACGAGCGCTTCTCCCGGGAGGCCCAGGCCACCGCGGGCGTGCACCACCAGAACGTGGTCACCGTCTACGATTGCTTCTCCTGGCGCGGTGAGCGCTTCATCGCCCAGGAGTTCGTGGATGGCAAGGACCTCTGCTCAGTGCTCGCCAAGGTCAAGAGGATCCCTCCGCGCATCGCGGGCCTCATCGCCCTGCAGGTATCCCGTGGGCTCGAGGAGATTCACGCCCGGGGCATCGTGCACCGTGATCTCAAGCCGGCCAACATCCTGATCGGAAAGGGAGGCGAG
>JBDLIK010000532.1:0-3211 GCA_039714895.1 Myxococcota bacterium
CTGGTCGAGGCTGCGGCGCTCGCCGGTGACGGGGTCCACCTCCCCGGCGAAGGTGATCAATGCGACCCGGACGCGGCGCGGGTCGAGGCTATCGAGCAGGGCTCGGGCTGCCGCGACCTCGGCGTGGAGGATGGTGTCCTCGGCATCCGTGGAGAGCACCTCGGGCGGATAGGTACCGGGGATCATCAGCTCCAAGTGAGGGTTCACCCCCACGACACCATCGCCGTCCACGTCCACGTCGCTGGCGGTCTTGGTGGACAGTGAGACGTCGATGGCGAGCACGACGTCGTAGTCCGCCGGCTGCTCTCCCTCGGCGATGGCGCTTCCGGCGACGCGGGCCTGGTGTACGCGCTCGGCCACGGTCGAGCCCGGAGCCGGCGAGTCCACCAGGATGCGCACAGGCGGCGTGGAGGCCCCGAGAGCCGATCGGCCCGCGATGAGCAGCAGCGGGAGCACGAGAAGAGCGAGCGGGCGGCGTCTCGGTCTCGGCATGGGGGTGCAGCGTACCGGATCAGGAGTGGCCGGAGGCCTGGCGCTCCTTCAGCTCGTCGTTGGCCCGGATCTCGACCTCCACCCGGCGGTTCTGCTGGCGGCCGGCCGGCGTGGCGTTGGTCGCGAGCGGGAAGGCCTCTCCGAAGCCGATGGCCGTGACGCGATAGCCCGCAACCCCCTCCGCGACCAGGTACTTCCGGACGTTCTCGGCCCGCTCCTCGGACAGCCGGAGGTTGAAGGACTCGTCACCGGTGGAATCGGTGTGACCCTTCACCACCAGGTCTGTATCGGGATAGCGATTGAGCGTGTCTGCCAGGCTGCGGAGGCGCTGGTAGGCACCCGCTGAAAGAGCCGAGGAGCCGACGTCGAAGAACACGTCGCCGGGGAACAGGACCACCAGCGACTCCCCGCGCCGCTCCACGTCCGCGTCGGGAATCGCATCGATCTCCTGGGCCTGCTTGTTCAGATAGTTGCCGATGAGCCCCCCCGCGACGCCGCCCACGGCGGCGCCGATCAGAGCTCCCCGCCCTCGCTTGTGGTCGTCCACCGCCGCCCCGGCCGCCGCCCCGGCCAGAGTTCCGAGAATGGCGCCCTGGGTGGCCTTGTTGTCGAGGAAGGTGCCGGTGTTGGTCTGGCATCCGAGCATCGCGAGGGCCGCGGCAAGCAGCAGGACGGCCGCCGTAGACATCGCCCGAACAGAGGAATCTCTCATGGTTGAATCCCTTCTCGAATCCGGCGAGTGGAGTCCCGCCGTCGCGCCTGCACCGGGAGGGCGACCCTACGCCGGCTCCGGTGAGACGCGGTCTGGAGCCCGTGGATTCGACGCCCCGCCTCTTTCCCTTTAGGGTCAGGCGTCTCCGGCTGTGCCCGCGTCGCTCGGCTCGGCCGGGGCGGCCTCGTCAGCGTCCGGCGACCCAGGGGAGGCGCCCTCGGGGGTCGGGGAGCCATCCGCTCCACCCGCCGGCGGGTCGGCGGGAGGTTCGGCGGAACTCTCGCCCGCAGAAAGGTCCGTCCCAGGCGCCTCGGCGCCCGCCTCTGGGACGTCGTCGGGCGGTCCCGCTTCGGGCGCCTCTCCGGCGGGCGGGAGCGCGATCTCCTCGGGCGCAGGATCGACCTCGCCCACCGAGCGTCGGCGTGCAAAGCGGTCGACGCGGGTGAGCAGCGCCGCGATGTCGCGGATCGCCTGCTCGGAGACCTCCCCCACCACCTGCAGGCTCTCCGGCGACAGGCGTTCGAGCCCATCCTGTTCGGTGTGGTGGTAGATCCCCGGCGGCTCTTCGCCTCCGTAGCGGGGATCGCTGATCACCACGGCTCGGCGCACCCGAGCCGCGAAGAAGACGCTGTGGCCGGAATCCACCGAGTCGAAGCCCGCCGACTGTGGAAATTCGTTCTCGTGGCCCATCCGGCGCGCAGCCTTGAAGAAGGCATCGCGGTAGACGCGGTGGGAACCGAGATCGCGAGCGATCGTGAGCTCGGCGTCGGCCACCTGTCCGAAGAAGACCGCGAGCCGCGCCCGATCGAGGATGCCCTCGTCCTCGAGCTCGTTCACCAGCAGGCGGCTGCCCCAGAGCGCCTGGCGGGGCAGGAGCTCGGCCTGGGGAACCTCCGCCCCCAGGAAGACCAGGCGCACGGTGTACGGAAGGGGGTCGCGCGCGAAGAGGGCGGCGAGCTCGAGCAGAAGTGCCGCCCCCGAGGCCCGATTGGCGCCGGCATGATCGAAGGTCTCGAAATGCCTCGTGTCGAGGGCGGCGGCGAGCACGAAGACGTCGCGGCTCTCGCCCGGGAGGACGCCCACCAGATTGTGAACCTCCAGGGGCTCCCCATCCCCTCGGTCCTCCAGCGCCAGCTGCTGCTCGAGCACCTCGATCCCGAGGCCCTCCAGAACCTGGCGCACATAGGCACGGGCTCGACTGGCGCCCTCGGTCCCGGGAACCCGGGGACCGATCTCCACCAGGGCTTCGAGGTGCTCCCAGGCCCGGGGGGCGGAGAAGCCGATCGGGGTCGGCGCCGGGGGCGGCGGCGGTGGAGCGGTGGCGCAGGCCAGCAGCAGGCCGGCACACGCAGCCAGGACGAATCGACTTCGCGGCATGGGCTCGGCCCCCTCCGAGAGGCAGCATACGATAGCCGCTTCTCCAGTCGGCACGGCAGGCCAACCCTTGATTCCATCCGACACATTCTTCGCAGGACGACCACCTCATCCAGTGGAAGGCCTCACCTGCCCTGGCGGGGCCCTTCGAAGGTGGAAGGCAGGGTCGGTGCAACCCGACCCTGCCTTCGTGCCTCCGGTTTCTCCCCGGTCCCCGGAGTGCCAGCGTGCCGCGCGTGGTGGGCGCCGCCCTGTTCGGGATCGAGGGCATCGCGGTGGAGGTGGAGGCCCGGATCAGCTCCCTGCTCCCCGGGGTCGAGCTGGTGGGACTCCCGGAAGCGGCGGTGCGGGAGAGCGTGGCCCGGGTGCGCGCAGCCATCGTCTCGGCGGGACATCGCTTCCCGGATCGTCGCGTGACGGTGAATCTGGCCCCGGCCGGGCTGCGCAAGAGCGGGGCCGGCCTCGATCTGCCGATCGCGGTCGGCATCCTGATTGCCAGCGGCGCGCTCGAGGCCGAGAGCATGCGGGACCGGGCCCTGGTGGGGGAGCTGGCGCTGGATGGCCGCCTGAGGCCCGTGACCGGCGCCCTGTCTCTGACGCTGGCCGTCCGTGAGGCGGGCTGCACCGAGGTGG
>JBDLIK010000533.1:0-3204 GCA_039714895.1 Myxococcota bacterium
ACGATCCCCGTGTCCGTGCAGCCCACTCCGGAGCCGAAGCCGGTGAACAGGCTCTGGATGAACGAGACGAAGTTGCCCTCGGCGTCCGACGTACAGAGCTACACGGTATCGCCCGTCGGCAGGCCGGGAGAGGCGCCGGGCAGGGCGCGAGCACCGATCAGGGCTGCGCGCTCCTTGGCGTAGGTCTTGTCGAGGAGCGGGGCCACCGGAACCTCGGAGTGGTCGGGGTCCGCGATGTAGGCATTGCGGTCGGCGAAGGCCAGCTTGATGGCTTCGATGCGTCGGTGCCAGTCGAGGGCGCTCGAAGGCGGCGCGGGTCCGGGTTCGAATTGCTCCAGGATGTTGAGTGCGATGAGAGCGGCGAGCCCCTGCCCGTTCGGAGGGAGCTCGGCGACGGTGGTGCCCCGGTAGTCGGTCGAGATCGGCTCGACCCAGGAGGAGCTGTGAGAGGCCAGGTCCTCTGCTGCGAAGAACCCCCCGGCGCGGCGCGAGGTCTCCACGATGGCGTCGGCGATGGCGCCCGTATAGAACGCGGGGGCGCCTCCCTCGGCGACGGTGCGAAGACTCCGGGCCAGGGCGGGGACGCGGAACCACTCGCCTGCTCGCGGTGCGCGGCCGCTCGGGGCCCATACCTCACGAGCCGCCTCGTCCAGCACCCCTGCCCGATGCAGCCAGAACCAGTAGTGCGCCACCAGCTCCGTGACCGGGAATCCCTCCTCGGCGGCGCGGATCGCGGGCTCGAGCACGTCGGCCAGCGGCAGTCTGCCGAGCTCCCGGGAGAGCGTCTCCCAGGCGTGGACGGCCCCGGGCACGGTGGCCGACAGGATCCCCCGGCCCGGCACCCGGTCGTGCCCTCGCTCCCGGTACGCGTCGATCCGGGCCGCGGCGGGTGCCCGTCCGCTGCCGTTGAGCCCGTACAGCCGACCCTCGCGAGCCGACCACACCAGCGCGAAGGCGTCACCACCGATCCCCGTGGACATGGGCTCCACCACGCAGAGCGTGGCGGCGGTGGCCAGCGCGGCGTCCACGGCGTTGCCCCCCCGGGAGAGCATCTCGACGCCCGCCGCGGTGGCTCGCGGCACACTGGCGCACACCATCCCGCCTCGAGCCAGGCTGCACGAACGCTCGGCCCGCAACGGGGAGCGCGTCTCGCCTCGATGGGTCGGCAGCACCCGCCCATGGTAGGAGAGCGATGCGCGCGCCGCTCTCGTCCGAAGCGGCGCAGCGCCCGAGCGCTCCTCCGTCAAGGCTCGGGCCCCCGTGGCCGATGAGAGGGGTTCGGCATCCGAGGATCCAGCGTGCACGACTGCGATGCAGAGTCCGAGAAGAGGACCGCTCTCGAACCCGGCGCGGTCCCGTCCCGCTACCGCTGCCAACTGCTCTATGGCGCCCGGCCCACCGGTCGGGGGCTGGTCCATCGCGACGGGGACGAGAGCCGGCTGCTCGCCTGGAGTCGGGTGCGCCGGGTCTTCGCGGCCGAGATCGGCGAGCCCGAGGGAGTCCGTACGGTCGTCATCGATCTCGTGACCGACATCGTGGGCAGCGAGTGCGTCGCCTTCCGCATGGACGCCGAGCCGGGTGATACCGCCCGCGACCTGGCGCGCGCGATCGAGGGCGGGGTGGGCTCGGATCGCTGCGACTTCTCCCTGCGAGCCGTGGCGTCGGCCGGCTTCGCGACCCACTCCCACCCGGATCTCGAGCCCTTCGACCAGGCCTGCCTGGAGGCCCTCCGCTCCAAGCCATTCCAGTAGCGCGCTCTGCTCCGATGCTAGAGTGCGTCTATGGGAGGGCGCGTACGGGTCGAGCGCGAGCCGCCGATCGGCTGGATCGTCTTCGACCATCCCGAACGCCGCAACGCCATCTCCACCGAGATGTGGCGTGCCATCCCGCCGGCGGTGGCGGAGCTTTCCGCCGACCCCGAGATTCGCGTGGTGATCCTGCGTGGAGCCGGCGATCTGGCCTTCGTGGCGGGCGCCGACATCTCCGAGTTCGAACAGCAGCGGACCGGGGGCGAGGCCGCGGTCGCCTACGAGTCCGGCACCGGGCGTGCCTTCGGCGCCCTGGTGAACCTCGAGAAGCCTCTGCTCGCCGCCATCCACGGCTTCTGCGTGGGGGGTGGCATGGCGTTGGCGCTGGCGGCGGACCTGCGCTTTGCCGCAGAGGACGCGGTCTTTGCGATCCCTGCGGCGCGCCTGGGGCTCGGCTATCACGCCAGCGGGATCGAGGCTCTGGTGCAGCTGGTCGGTCCCTCGGCGGCCAAGGAGATCTTCATGACCGCGCGGCGCTTCCGGGCCGACGAGGCGCTGCGCCTGGGGCTGGTCTCCGGAGTGGTTCCCAAGGACCAATTGGAGGACCACGTTGCCGACCTCGCGCGACGCATCGCCCGCAATGCTCCGCTCACCCTGGCCAGCGTGAAGCTCGTGGTGCGCGAGCTCGCGCGTCCCCTGGAGCAGCGGGATGCCTCGGCCATGGCCGAGTCGATTCGCGCCTGCTTCGAGAGCGACGACTATCGCGAGGGCGTGCGGGCCTTCCTCGAGAAGAGAGAGCCGCACTTCCAGGGCCGCTAGCGCCGGTGGGGTCTCCCGAAGCCGCACCGCTCCACGGCATCCGCGTGCTCGACCTGACCCGCTATCTGGCGGGCCCCTTCGCCACCATGCTCCTCGCGGACTACGGAGCCGACGTCGTGAAGGTCGAGTCCCGCCGGGGGCGGGAGTTCCGGCTGCCAGGCCAGCAGCGTGATCCCTACTTCTTCCTCTCCAGCAACCGCGGCAAGCGCTCCCTCACCCTCGACCTGCGTGCCGAGCGCGGTCGGGAGGTGTTCCTGCGCCTGCTGCCGCGCTTCGACGTCCTGGTGGAGAACTTCCGCCCCCAGGTCATGGCGGGCCTGGGGCTCTCTTCGGACACGCTCCTCGAGCGGCACCCCCGCCTGATCTACTGCGGGATCTCGGGCTTCGGAGCCACGGGCCCCTACCGGGACCGGCCGGGTTTCGACCAGATCGCCCAGGGCATGAGTGGCTTCATGAGCCTGACGGGCACCGAGGCGAGCGGTCCCACCCGGGCCGGGATCGCCATCGGCGACCTGTTGGGGGGTATCTTCGCGACCCAGGGCATCCAGCTGGCGCTGCTGGCCCGGGAACGCAGCGGACGCGGGCAGGTGGTGGAGACCTCGCTCCTCGAGGCCCTGGTCGGCGTGCTCTCCTGGGG
>JBDLIK010000534.1:0-3200 GCA_039714895.1 Myxococcota bacterium
CTGGTCCGCCGCCTGCAGGCGGACTCCGCAGCGCTGCCCCTGCTTGCCGTGGAGATCCTGAACGCGGTCCGCCTCGGCCTGGAGCTGAGCGACGAGCCTTCCGCCTGGCCTCAGGCCGACAGAACGCTGGACCAAACTCTTCCGTCCGAGCTGCCGGATTCCGTCGTGGCGGCGATCCGGACCGGTTTCCGGCGACTGCAGGAGCCCGCTCAGATGGTGCTGGCCGCCGCTTCGGTCCTCGACGAGCGGGTCGACGCCGGGACGCTCGCCAGGGCCACCGGACTGGACGAGAAAGCGATGTTTCAAGGGCTCGACGAGCTCGAGTGGCACCGATGGCTGAGCTCGGATCCAAGGGGTTACAGCTTCGTCGCCCGCGTCGTCCGCCGCGTCATCGCCCGGGACATGCTCACCCCAGGCCAGAAGGAGAGAATCCGGAAGAAAGCGCTAGAGAAAGCCCTTCCCTGACCGTCGACCTCCTGCAGCCGGCTGTCTCCTGCCGGATCCGCCGCTTTATCGCCACTTGACCGCACTGGATGACGATTCCCTCGAACCCGCTGGGTGCGCGCGGGAGAGAGGAGGATCGCATGAACCGGCATACGGAATCCCAGGCAACCGTTCACCTCACGCGTCGCGAGGCTCTCCGCCGGATGGCCATCGTGGCCGCCGGGCTGTCGGCGGGACTGACGGTGGGATGCACGCCCCTTCGCATCGGACTCCGCATGTATCCGGGCAAGTACGACTCGGATTCCCGCATCGGCGACCGAGTGCTTCGCGCGTTCGTGGCCACCGTGATCCCGGGAGCGCCGGAGGATGCACCGAATCTGATTCGCGTCTACAAGGATGATTTCTACCCCCTCACCCCGTACCGGGGCTACCTGGTCTACGATCTGTGCGAGCGCTCCGATCGCCTGTTCGGTGCCTGGCGGTTCAGCGACCTGGGGGCCGAGTTACGGGTCCGGGTCATACAGGACGCGCTAGACGCCGACAAGACCACGAGGCGGCTTTACGAGGGCGGGATCTTCCTCGCGCAGATCTCCTTCTACGCCGGGGTCTACGATGATGCCGCCGGCTGCGAGCTCATCGATTTCGATGGTGCCTCGAGGCTTCTTCCGCTCGCCGAGCAAACCTACCCCGATCCCGAAGGCCACTTCGCCGCCTGCCTCACGCTGGATGGCAACTACGCCTGACAGGCGAAGGAGGAGAGATGAAGAGCATCGATCGAGATGTACTGATCATCGGAAGCGGCTTCGGAGCCGCGGCTCCCGCGCTTCGGATGAGTCGCGCCGGCTTCGATGTGACGGTTCTCGAGAAGGGACCTCACCTCGGCCCGCTCGACCTCAAGCAGACGCAGGACCCGAAGTACCTGATGACGTACCTGAAGGGGCTCTCCGGAGAGAACGTCGGCTTCACATACGCGGAGGGCCTCGGGGGAGGCTCCGGCTTCTATGAGATGGTGTCCCTCCGGGCCCCATCTCTCGCGTTCGATCAGGCGGACGACTCGGGGCGGCCTCTCTGGCCCGAGGGCGTCGATCGCGAGGCGCTCGACCGCTACTACGAGCTCGCCGAAGAGATGCTGCTGGTACAGCAACTCGATTGGGAGAGGATCCCCAAGACAGGCCTGGTCTTCGCGCTCCTGATGAAGAACCTCGGGTACTCGTGCGACCGGTGCCGATACGCCGTCTCGGGCTGCGTCGGCTCCGGATACTGCGTGACGGGCTGCGTCTACGGGGCGAAGCAGTCGCTCCACATGAACTACCTGCCGGAGGCCGAAAACGCCGGAGCCTCCGTGCTCACCGGCGTAGAGGCCCTCGAGATCCGTCCGTCCGGTGGCCCTCACCGAAGGGGCGACAGCGGCAAGCTCTCGCGCATCCCGTTCCGCTACGAGGTGGCCTGCCGTCGCAGCGACGGTTCCACGGAGCTTCTCAGAGCGCGCGTCCTCATCCTGGCGGCCGGCACGGTAGGGACGGCAGCTCTCCTTCTGCGCTCACGCAAGAACCTTCCGTCGCTCAGCGACCAGGTGGGACGAAACATCTCGTTCAACGGCAGCATCAAGGTGGCCGGCCTGCTGCCGGACGACCTGCCGGAAGGCGACATGTTCAGCGGCATCTCGCATCCCGGCGTCATCAGCTACGAGTTCCTCGAGTCTCACGGGATCACCATAGCACCCGTGAAGCCTCTTCCGCTTCAGGCAGTGGCGGCGGCCCGGCTGAGGCTCGAGGGCGACGGACGGAGCCCGACCCATTGGGGCGAAGCGAACGTGGAGCTCATGAAGAGCTTTCGTAGACGCGTCATCGCCCTGCTGGCTCTCGGCCTCACGCCGCCAACGGCAGAGCTCGTGCTCCACAAGGGCAAGGTCCTGCCACGGCTGGAACTCACAGATGGCATCCGCTCCTACTATCGGTCCACGAGGGAGCTCCTTCACTCCATTCTCTCTCGCAACGGGTGCCGTCCCATCGAAGCTCAGTTCCTCGACGGTGACGGAGCGCCCCACCAAGACCTCTTTTTCTCGACCGCTCATCAGGTAGGCTCCTGCCGGATGGCCGGCTCGGCGGAGCACGGAGCCGTGGACGCCCAGGGCCGGGTGTTCGGCTATCCCGGGCTCTACGTCTCCGATGGAGCCGCCGTCCCCGGATCCCTCGCCGTGAACTCCAGTCTCACGATTCTGGCGAACGCCGAGCGCATCGCTGCGGGCCTGGTCGCCAGATACCAACCAGGAGGGTGACCTCATGTCTACTTACGGCAATATCAGTTCGACGTGGACGCCGATCGTGTTCCTGATGGCGGCCACCGCCTTCTTCGCTTCGGCGTGCGACGGTATCTCACCGCTCGAGCCGGATGCTCGAGCCTCGGCGAGCAGGGCGGAGCCGGGCCAGCCCACCCGAGTCACGACGATGACCCGGAACCTCTTCGTCGGAGCTGCGATCGAAGAGATCTTCAGCCCCGATCTCCCCCTCGCCGAGCTGCCCTTCAAGGCCGCGGAGCTCTTCGGGAAGATTCTCGCGACCGACTTCACCGAGCGCGCCGCCGCGATCGCCGAGGAGGTGGCCGACAACCGGCCTCATGTCATCGGACTCCAGGAGGTATCGCTCTTCCGGCTGCAGTCGCCGAGCGACGCGATCGTCGGAGGAACGGCCCCGGCCACCGAGCCGGTGATCGACTTCCTCGCGATCCTCCTGGACGCACTCGAGGCGAAGGGGCTC
>JBDLIK010000535.1:0-3177 GCA_039714895.1 Myxococcota bacterium
CTCACGCAGGTCGAGGCCGCAAGGCGGTTGCGGCGAAGCCAGGCCTTCGTCTCGAAGTCCGAGAGCGGCGACCGCCGCGTGGACGTGACCGAGCTCAAAGCCTTCGCCAAGCTCTACCGAAGGCCGCTCGACTATTTCCTCCCGTAGCTCCAGGACGACTCAACCAGGTTCGCCCCACCCAAGGTCAGGAAACCCCGCTGCGCTTCAGCGAGCGGTGGCCAAGCGCCATCGAGCCTTTGCACCTTGGTGCTATCGGATGAGCCTGGTGTGGTTTGGCCCGGTTGACGAACCGAGGAGCCCATCCAGCTTCGCCGCTGCCTCGCGCTGAAGGGAGGGGATCAGATGGGAGTAGACGTCTAACGTCATCGCGATCGAGGCGTGACCCAGCCGCTCCTGAACCACCTTGGGATGGACGTTGGCTGCGAGCATGAGGCTCGCGGCCGTGTGGCGAAGATCGTGGAAGCGGATCGGCCGGAGGCCGGCGCGCTTGAGCAACGGCTTGAACGAACGCCGGGTGAGGTTGCTCTTTCGAATGGGTCCTCCCGCGGTGTCGGTGAAGATCCAAGCCGTCGGATGTGGGATCGCTCCGAAACGCTCGCGATGTGCCCGAAGGGTTTCGACTGCGAAGGCCGGGAGGTCTACCCGGCGCCGGCTTCTTGCCGTCTTCGGCTCCCCGACCTCTAGATGGCGGGGCGGACGGGACTCGAAAGCGCACCCTTCGGCCATAAGCCCATAGGAACGCAGGGATCGCAAGCCCTGAACGCCATCTCCCACGTGTGATCTGAAGCCAGCGTAGCGCCGAGTGGTAGCCAATTGGCTATCATCTCGAGATGCTGATTTCGAGTGTCGTCCGGGAGGCACGACGCCGCGCTGGTCTCACCCAGGCGCAATTGGCGGAGCGGGCGGGTGTCCCCAAGTCCACGGTGGGTCGGATCGAATCTGGCGCGCGCGTGCCCTCGACCGAGATGGTCGAACGCCTGGTTCGAGCAGCGGGGCTGGAAGTTTCGGTCTCGCTCTCGGAGGCCGACCCGGGCACGGACTCGATGTTCGAGCGCACGTTGCGCCGAAGCCCGGCGGAGCGGCTCGCGGATGCGACTCGTGTGGCGCGCTTCGTCCTGCGCGGTCGCCGCGGGGTGGCGGCAGCAGCTGATGGATAGTCGCGACTTCGACCCGGAGGCAATGCTATCCGCGCTGGCGAGCCGAGAAGTCCGGTTCGTGCTGATCGGCGGAATGGCGGCCGTTCTCCACGGTGACGTGGGCGTGACCGTCGACCTCGACGTGGTTCCGGAGCGTTCGGATGAGAATCTCGAGCGTCTTGCGAGAGCGCTTCGGGATCTCGGTGCACGGATCCGTACCGAGGGCGAGCCGGAGGGTCTGCGATTCGACTGTTCGGCGGAGTTCTTCAAGAACCTGTCCCCGGACTCGATCGTGAATATGACCACTGAGGGCGGCGACCTGGACGTCACCTTCTGCCCGAGCGGGACGCAGGGCTTTTCTGACCTGAGCCGTGACGCAGTCGAAATCGAGGCGGCTGATCGACTCCACATCCTCGTGGCATCGCTCGAGGACGTCATTCGCTCGAAGGAGGCGGCCGGCCGCGAGAAGGACCGGCTGGCGCTGCCTCGGCTGCGCAGGCTGCTGGATCGGCTTCGGGCGGACGGGTGATCACGAGAGTCTAGGTAGGGATTCGAGGCAGGTGACCTCGCGGCACTCGTCGCTGGCGTCGAAGCCGTCGAGGATCGAGGCGAGCCTGCCACCGGTGGCGACCGCCCCGCACGCGTCGCGCTCCGCGATCTTCACCTTGGCGACGCCGCGGTGGGCGGGGCCCAAGAATACGCAGACGCTAGCCCGGGGCCGAAGCCTCTGCTTCCAGCCATTCCGGGGCGTGGGTTCCCAACGGAACCGTGGGCTGCTCCCAGTGCGGGGACGTCTCGGACATCTCGAGGATCGGACCCAGGTGGCGGAGCCGACCGTGAGGGGTCTGCGTCTCCACGAAGTGTCGGGCGAGCACCTCCGGGTCGAGCCCCGCCGCCGCGGTGGCGTCGAGGCGGGGGCCGCGCTCGATCCAGCCAGCGGTCTGGCACAGGGAGGCCCGCACCGCCCAGCTCCCACCCTCCCGGGCCCGTCGCAGCAGGGCGACCACGGTCCCGAAGGCAGCCAGGGTGCCGGTCACGTAGTCACAGGCCGCGGCGGGCACCAGCGCCGGGCCCGAAGCGCCTCCGTGCTCGACGGCGATCCCGCTGACCGTCTGGGCGAGCTGCTCCCAGCCTGGGCGCGCCCGCCAGGGACCTCCGTGGCCATAGCAGTTGATGGAGACGGCCACGATTCCGGGGCGCTCTCGCGCGAGCGCCGCCTCACCGAAGCCCCGGCGCTCGAGCGCCCCCGAACGAAAGCCCTGGGAGAACACGTCCGCTCTTCGCACCAGAGCCGAGAGGCGCTCCCGGCCGGCGTCCGCGCGCAGGTCCAGGTGGGCCGAGCGCTTGCCATGACCCGTGTCGATCACGAAGGGCTCGACAGAGGGAAGATGCGGACCGGAGATGCGCAGGGTCTCCGCACCCAGGGCGGCGAGGGTCCTGGCGCAGCTGGGACCGGCCAGCACCCGCGTCAGGTCGAGCACCCGCATGCCCTCCAGCGGGCGACGGCCCGGGAAGGGAGGCTCCGGCGGCGCATCGCCGATCCGCTGGATCTCCACGACGGGCTGCCGCGCCAGCCAGCGGCCCTGCGGGTGGGCCGCCCACTCGCCCGCGGCGCGCGCCACCGCACCGCAGGTGCCGGCTTCGGCCAGCGCATCTTCGAGCTCGAAGGCATCCCAGCCGGCGACAGCGCGCGCGATCGACTCGGCGTCGTCCTCGCAGGAGAGCACGTCCAGGGTGCGATCCCGCAGCCCGGGAAAGCCCCCGTGCAGGTGGATCCAGCGGCCGTTCCCGCCCGGGTAGAGGGCCACCGTGGCGTAGCGGGCCGCGGGCCGGGGGGTCGGCGCACCGTCCCGGGTCTGCAGGGCGAAGCCGAGCAGGGAGGCGGCGGCCGCCCTCGTGTCCACGCGCACGGACTGTGGGGGACCCCCGCCCAGGGCGTGGAACTCCCCGGCCGCCACGCCGACGGCAGCCAAGGACGCCGCCGCGGCGTCGCCCACGTCGAAGACCGTCGAGAAGATCGGGTCCGCCCCGAAGATCTGCA
>JBDLIK010000536.1:0-3172 GCA_039714895.1 Myxococcota bacterium
AGTGCCACCCTGTACACCAACCTGTGCCCGTGTCTGCTCTGCACGAAGATGATCATCAACGCGGGCATCGCGGAGGTCGTCTACAACGCCGAGTACCGGCTGAGCGATGTTTCCCTCTCGCTGCTGCGCGAGGCCGGGGTGAAGGTCCGGCAGGCAACGCCGGCAGCGTAGGCGCACCCGCGTGGCTTCCGTGCGCAACCTTTCGCTGGTGGCTCTGCTGCTGGCGGGGGTCCCGTCGACCGCGCAGGAGGTCCCGGATCGCTCGCTGCTGCTGGCCACCACCACGAGCGTTCGCGACTCGGGCCTGCTCGGCGCGTTGCTGCCCGCCTTCGAGGCCGAGAGCGGCATCCGGGTGCGCGTGGTCGCCGTGGGCAGCGGGGCGGCGCTGCGCATGGGTGCCGACGGAAACGCCGACGTGCTGCTCACCCACGCCCCCGCTGGCGAGCGGGAGCTCGTGGCCAGCGGCGCGGTCGTGGCCCGGCGCCCCTTCATGGAGAACCACTTCCTGATCGTCGGTCCGCCGGAAGACCCCGCCGGCGTGGCCGGGGCGTCGGGGGCGCCGGAGGCGTTGCGGCGCATCGCAGCCGGCTCCGCTCCGTGGGTCAGCCGGGGAGACGACTCCGGGACCCACCGCCGGGAGCGACAGCTGCTGGCTGCGGCGGGCCTGGAGCAGGACGCGCGCTGGGAGGGCTTCGCGTCCACCGGCGGCGGGATGGGGCTGACTCTTCAAGTGGCCGGTGAGCGCCGGGCCTATACCCTTACGGATCTGGGGACGTTCCTGGCCTTCGCGGACCGCGTCGGCCTGGTCCCGCTCTCGCGCGAGGAGGAGAGCCTGCGCAATCCGTACTCGATCCTGCGGCTGGACCCCGCGCATTTCCCGGGGATGGCGATCCGGAGCGAGGAGGGGCTGGCCTTCGAGCGGTTCCTGCTCTCTCCTGCGACCCGGGAGCGGATCGCCGGGTTCGGCGACAGCCGCCACGGTCGCCCCCTCTTCGTACCGCTCCCGCGGCGGGGGAAGGAGCCGGAGACCCCACAGCCGTGAGCGCCCCCGAGCTGGCCAGCGTCGGCGAGGTATCGCTGCGAACCCTCGGCGTCTGCGGCGCGGCGCTGCTCCTGGCCACTGCTCTGGGGTTGCCGCTGGGGATCGCCCTCGGCCAGCGGCGCTTCGTCGGAAGAGGCGTGGCGGTGGGAGTGGTGAACGCCGGCATGGGCGCCCCGCCGGTGGTGGTGGGTCTGTTCGTCGCGCTGCTGCTCTGGCGGGGAGGACCCCTCGGCCGCCTCGATCTCATGTACAGCCTCGAGGCCATGGTCTTCGCCCAGACGCTGATCGCGCTGCCCCTCGTGGTGGGGATCAGCCTGGCTGCGGTGGGATCCCTGGGGCCCGAATGGGGACAGCAGGTCGGAGCCCTGGGGATTCCGTGGCCGGCGCGGCTCTGGCTACTGGTCCGCGAGATCCGCATGGGTCTGCTGGCCGCCGTGATCGCGGCGCTCGGCGGCATCCTGTCGGAGGTGGGTGCGGTCTCCATGGTGGGAGGAAATCTGGAGGGCGAGACCCGGGTCCTCACCACGGCCGTGCTGATGTTCACACAGATGGGTCGCTTTGGGGATGCGCTGGCGCTGGCTGCGGTGTTGCTCGGACTCACGCTGGTTCTCGCCGGAGCGCTCACGGCCATCCAGCAGGCGGGACGGCGGTGAGCGGGGCGCCCGTCCTTCGGGCCGAGGGCGTGATCGCGCGTCCGGGCGGGCGATCCGGGTTCGAGCTCTCCTTCGACCGGCTCGAGCTGCTCGGGGGAGAGACGCTGGCGGTGCTCGGACCCAACGGATCGGGCAAGAGCACGCTGCTCCGCGTGCTCGCGGGGATCGAGCCCGGCCTGCGCGGACGGGTCGAGCGCCTCGCCGGCGCAGGGGCCGCCCTGGTGTTCCAGCGGCCGGTGTTGCTTGCGGGCAGCGTGGAGCACAACGTGCGGGTGGCGCTCTGGGGAAGCGGTCTGCCCCGCGCCGAGCGGGCGGCCCGGGTGGAGCGGGAGCTCGAGCGCTTCGGCATCGCGGCCCTGGCCCGTCGGCCGGCCACCACCCTCTCCGGGGGCGAGGCGCGCCGCCTGGCCCTGGCTCGGGCCTTCGCCAAGCGGCCGGAGGTGCTGCTCCTCGACGAGCCCTTCGACGACCTCGATGCCGAGGCCCAGGAGGCGCTGTCCCTGGATCTCGAGCAGGTCGTGGCCGAGACCGCAGTCGCCGTCGCGGTGGTCACCCACGATCTGGAGCGCGCGCTCCTGTTGGCCGACCGCCTGGCGGTGCTGATCGGGGGCCGGCTGCGGCAGATCGGCCCCCGCGACCAGGTGCTGTGCCGGCCAGCCGACCCCGACGTGGCCGGTCTGGTGGGGATGACCAATCTCGTGGAGGGCGTCGTCGAGGCGCAGCTCGGCGACGGCAGCCTGCGTGTGCGCGTGGATGCAGATCACGCGGTCGTGGCCCACGCGTCCCGGGAGCCCGCCGCCCGGGTCCGGCTCGGCATCCGCCCGGAGCACCTCAAGGTCGACGTCGGGCGGGGCGAGGGCGTGTCCATCGGCAAGGGGGTGGTGGCCCAGGTGCGGACCCGGGGCAGGCTGGTGGCCGTCTCGGTGGACTGGGCGGGCACCCGGCTGCGCACCCACCTCCTCGCCGGGCGAGGTCTCGGTCACTCGCTCCGCGTGGGAGATGCGGTCTCCCTGCGGGTGCGTCCTTCAGATGTGCACCTGCTCTAGCAGCTAGCTAGGAGCCTGACTCAAGACCCGCCGGGTGCCACTCGATGAGATCCAGATGCGCCCGATGCCCGAGAACCTGCTCGACCTGCGTGAGTACCCGGTGCTCTGCGTAGACGACGAGCCCGAGAACCTGAGGCTCATGCAGCGGGGCCTCGGTCGGCAGTTCGAGGTGCTCGCGGCGACCGGCGGCGCGGAGGCCCTGCGCCTGGTGGCCGAGCGGCCCATCGCGGTGGTGCTCTCGGACCAGCGCATGCAGGGCATGAGCGGTGTCGAGCTGCTCTCCGAGATTCGAGGCCTCGATCCCAAGACGATTCGCATCCTGGTCACCGCCTATGGAGACGCCGAGACCCTGCGCGAGGCGATCAACGACGGCTCGGTCTACCGCTACGTGCCCAAGCCCTGGTCTCCCTCGGAGCTGCAGCTCACGGTCC
>JBDLIK010000537.1:0-3168 GCA_039714895.1 Myxococcota bacterium
GCAGCGCCCTGCCCGGCCAGGGAAGCATCCGGGACCTTCTCGACCTGGCCGAGCCGTTGGCCATGCAGGCCTTCGACAAGGACCGCCCGCTCTGGGAGTTCTACGTGGTCGACGACCTCGAAGAGGGCCGCGGCGCGTTGATCATGAAGCTGCACCACTCGGTGTCCGACGGCGTGGGACTCGTGCGCATGACCAGCAGCCTGGTGGAGCGGACCCGCGAGCCGGACCCGCGTCGGCAGCACAAGACCCCCTCGGTGCTGGACGAGGCCTCGGTCAGCCCGCGGGGACCCTTCGAGGAGACCCTCGCTGCCCTGCGCCACCGCGCCGAGGCGAACCTCGACCGCACCTCGCGGGCGGCTGGAGCGCTCGGCCGGGGGTTGCGCCGGTTGGTGCGAGACCCAGCGGAAGCCATCCGCTCGGCGGCCCAGCTGGTGGGCTCCGTCGGCCGAACGCTGCGCCCCGTCTCGGAGCCCATGAGCCCCATCATGCGCGGACGCTCCCTGGCCATCCACTTCGACGCCTTCGCCCTGCCCCTGGCGGACCTCCGGCACGCCTCGAAGGCGGTGGGGGGGACGCTCAACGACGCCTTCGTGGCCGCCGTCACCGGGGGGCTGCGTCGCTACCACGAGCACCACGGCGAGCCGGTGCCCGAGCTGCGCATGACCATGCCCATCAACCTGCGGGAGGGCGAGCGCGGACAGCGCGCGGGAAACCAGTTCGCGCCGGCTCGCTTCGCGGTTCCCGTCTCCATCGCCGACCCCGCCCAGCGCATGCGCTGCATCCGGGAGGCCGTCAGCGAGCAGCGGACGGAACCCTCCCTGTCGCTGTTCGAGGACGTGGCCGGCGTGCTGGCCCGCCTGCCCCGAACGCTCGCCGTGAATCTCTTCGGCTCGATGCTCAAGTCCATCGACTTCGTCACCAGCAACGTGCCCGGCCCGCCCTTCACCGTCTACTCCGGCGGCGCCCGGGTGGAGCAGATGTTCGGCTTCGGACCGCTCTCGGGTGCCGCGGCCAACATCACCCTGTTCAGCTACGACGGGCAGCTGCAGCTCGCCATCAACACCGACCCCGCGGCAATCCCCGACGCGGCCTTCTTCACCGAATGCCTGGTGAAGGGAGTCGACGAGGTGCTGTCGGCGGCGGGCGGCGCGCACTAGGGGCCAGACGTCCCAGGCGAGGGATCAGTAGCCGAGCTCGACGTCCACCCGACCTTCGAGGGACTCGTCAGCCAGGTAGTGCTTCAGGTTCTCGATGAAGGGGTCGAGCAGCCGCTCCAGGGCACCGGGGCCGCTCCAGGAGGTGTGAGGCGAGAGGCGCACCTTGGGGTGGCTGAAGAGCCAGTGGCCCACGGGAAGGGGCTCGGGGTCCACCACGTCGAGGGAAGCAAGCCCCACGCGGCCGTCGTCGAGGGCCTCGCGGAGCGCGTCCTGATCGACGAGCTCTCCGCGAGCCACGTTGATGACGTGGACACCGGGCTTCACCCGGGCGAGGGCGGCGCGGCCTAGGAGCTGCCGGGTCTGCGCAGTGGCCGGTGCAGCCAACACCAGGTGATCGGCGGCTTCGAACACTCGGTCGAGCTCCGGCACGATCTCGACCCCGGCGATCCCACTGGGCGCCTGGGTGCGTCGATGGGCCAGGACGCGCATGCCGAAGGGCAGGGCCCGGACCGCCACGGCCTGGCCGATGGCACCCATCCCCACCAGCCCCAGCGTCCGGCCGTGGAGGCCGCCGAGACGCGCCGCGTTCCAACGCTTCGGCGGCTCGCGAATCCACACTTCGGGGAGCTTCTTCTCGGCGGCGAGCATCACGGCGAGCACCCACTCGGAGATCGGGATGGCGCTCGCGCCCCGCGAGCAGAAGAGCGGTCGATCTCCGAGGGCGTCGAAGGGAAAGGCGTTGACGCCCGTTCCGTAGGCGTGGACCCAGCGAACACCGTGCTCGACGACCTCGCCCAGATTGGGGCTCCCCCAGGCCTGGGTGAGAAGCACCTCTCCGGCCAGCTCCGCCTCGAGCGGGCCGTTCTCGGGAACCTGAAGCAGCTCGACCTGGGGTAGCTCCTCCCCGATCCGTCGCAGCAGGCCCAGCGGAACGTGGGAGAGCACGCGCAGGGAACGGTCCGACAGAGGGTCCTCCGGGTCCAGATGCATAGCGACGCTTGAGCCGGGTTGCGCCTTCCGCCATGCTGGCGGGCATGCCCATGTTGATCGGCGACGTCTTCCGGCGCAACGCCGAGGTCGTGCCGGATCGCGTGGCGGCCTCATTGGGCGCGGCGACCCTCAGCCACGGCGAGCTCAACGCCACCGGAAACCGGATGGCGCGAGCGCTCGCTCGGCTCGGGGTCGGCCGGGGAGACCGGGTGGTCAGCTGGGCGGACACGAGCCTCGAGGTGCTGCCGCTGTTCGTGGCGCTCGCCAAGCTCGGTGCGGTCTTCGCCCCGCTCAATGCGCGGCTGGGGCCCCAGGAAGCGGCGGAAATCGTGAAGCTGGCGCGACCCCGCCTGCTGGTCACCGATGTCGCACGCGCCAAGGAAGGTGCAGAGGTGGCCACCCGGTTGAGCGGGATCCGGGTCGCTCACCTCGGCGGCGGCCCGGGCTCGGACCTCGCCGCCGAGATGTCGGGACTCGACGAGGGGGAGCCCGACGCTCCGGGTCTATCCGAGACCGACCCCCACGTCATCTTCTTCACCAGCGGGAGCACGGGACGTCCCAAGGGAGTGGTGCTCTCCCACCGGGTCGATCACCTCCGGACCTTCCAGGGTGTCTTCCGGGACGACCCTGAACGCTCGGTCTGCATGTTTCCACTCTTCCACATGGCGGCCTTCACGCTGGGCCTGTGCGCCTGGCAGACGCGGGGCGAGATTGCCTTCGTGGAGTCCGCCACGGCCGAGGCCCTGCTCGAGGCCGTGGAGCGGCGTCGGGCCAACCGTCTCTACTGCATCCCGGCGGTCTGGGCGAGGATCCTCGCCACGGATCCGAAGAAGTGGGACACCTCGAGCCTGCGTGAGGTCGACACGGGCACCTCGGCCACCCCCATCGAGCTGGTGCGCGCACTCAAGGAACGCTTCCCGGGAACGGTGACCCGGATCTACTACGGGTCCACCGAAGCCGGGTCGGCGGCCACGCTCCCGGACGCCGAGGTGCTGCGCAAGCAGGGCAGCGTGGGGCCGCC
>JBDLIK010000538.1:0-3165 GCA_039714895.1 Myxococcota bacterium
TTCCTCCTGGGCCTGATCTGGTACTTGGTGTTCTGTCTCAGCCAGTTCGCCAGCCTGCTCTTCCTCCGGCCGGGATCATCGCCGTGATCGGCGCGGACGTCCTGCTCACGATCGCCGAGGTCTCGGTGGCCTTCGCGGGCTTCGCCAGCGTGGTGGTGCTCTTCCAGCACCGCGATCCCGTGAAGTGGTCGCCCCGGGTCGTCGTGCGCCTGCGCACGATGATCGAGTCGAGCCTGTGCGCGCTGCTGCTCGCCCTGCTCCCGTTCGCGCTGCATCATCTCGGCCTGTCCGGCGAGCAGCTCTGGGGATGGTCGAGCGGGCTCGCGGCGGGGGCGCTGGTCCTGCTGAGCTCCGCCGTCGTGAGGCGCTCGCTGCGCTTCATCCGGTCGCGCGAGCTGAGCCGGCCGTTCGCCTTCGCCACCTTCGGGGTCAACGTGCTGGTCTTCGGCGCGCTGGTCCTCAACGCCGCGGGCGTACTATTCCAGCGTGAGTTCGGCCCGTATCTGCTCGGGGTGATCTGGGCCCTCGCCTTCGCGAGCCTGATGTTCCTGCGCGTGGTCGTCTTTCCCGACGCGGGAGCGGCTCGACGGGACGAATGAGAAGGCAGCCCCGCCTCGGAGCGCTGGCTCTCTCAGGGAATCACTCAGACGGATCGCTTCGTGGTATCGATGAGTTCGTCAAGCCTCCTTCGAAGCGGCTGATCCAGTGAGGGATTTGGATTCACGCTCGCGGAGAAGATTTCGCCATTCGAGTTCGGGCTCTCCGGTTGACCGCCGCAGCGCGACGCTCGGCCTGAGACGGAGGGGGAAGCTCCGGGATGCCGGCTTCGCGGTAGACCTGCTCGAGCGTCTCCGGTGAACGGGCAGCCCGCCGGCGCTGATCGCGCGGGATCAGCGCTCGAAGCTTCTGCCGCGTCCTCGCGGCCGGGGCGTAGCGGTAGGGTTCGCCCTTCTGGAGCAGATGCCAGGCCACGACCACGAGCTTTCGAGCCAGGGCCGTCACGGCGACATTGTGGCCCCGCTTGCGTCGGACGCGCCAATAGGTGGTGGCCAGGGGCGAAGGACTGCGCGCCAGGATCTGGGCGGCTTCAACCACGAGCGAACGAACGAGGGTCGAGCCAGTCTTGGTGATGCGACCGTGGTGGCAGCGCCCAGCGGACTGGCTCACGCGGGGAACGATTCCCAGGTAGGCAGAGAGCTTCTCAGGGGATGAGAAGCGGTGGATGTCGCCGATCGCCGCCAGCAGTCCGAGCGCCACGTTGACCCCTACCCCGGGGATGGTCATCAGCAGGCGGGCCTGTTCCTCGACCGCGGCGGTCGCGAGCAGCTCCGCATCGGCAGCTGCGATGCGTTCGTCGATCGCTTCCAGCAGATCGAGGCTGTTGTGGAGCAGGAAACGCTCGGTGGGCGGGAGCTCGAGCGAGCGCATCCACCGCCGGGTCTTCCCCGAGAAGGGGTCCCCTTCGGGCTGTGGGATCAGTCTTCGATTCAGCGCAGAGCGGATCGTGTTCTTGATCGCGATGCGCTGCTTCACGAGCAACCGTCGGTGGGCGACCAGTTGGCGCAGCGCCCAGGTCGACGCATCGGGAAGCACCACTTCGGGCAGGAAGTCCGCCTGGAGCAGACGGGCCAGGATGTAGGCATCGACCTTGTCGGTCTTGATTCGCGCGTGGGCGATCGCCTTCACCTCCATGGGGTTGGCGACCACGACCCGGCCTGCCGTGCGTGCGACGATCGCGTGAATCGCCCAGGTATGGAACGTCGCCTCGAGGACCACTTGGTCGCGGGGTCCGAGCGTGCGCGCCCAATCCGCGATGGCTTCCTCGCTCCCCGCGATCCGATACTCCTTGCGCTTCGAACCCTTTGCACCGAGGGCGCAGACCTGGATGAACTCTTTGTGGACGTCGAGGCCGTAGATCATGCATGCTCTCCTGTGGAGAGTCCTGGGAGACGGACGGGCACTCTCCCGTCCGCGTTGGGGAATGCACGACACCTATCGATTCGCGCTCGCAGCGCATCCGGGTAAGTCGTAGGGTGGCCAGATAGCCTTCCGGGCTCGCAGCCCAACCACGAATCGGCCATCCCCAAAGCATCCGGCGCTCCCGGGGCTCTCTCCGTCTTCCGCCGGAGCCGTCCCCTGACCCGAAGCCAGGAGGAGACCTCCGACGCGTCTCGAAGGCAACCTCCGCGTTGCTTGAAGGGCTACATACCCGGTAGCCTGGGGCGTTGCAACCTTGGCGATTCCCTTGCTGACCCTCTTCTTCGGTTCCGGCTCCTCTTTTTTGGCGCCTTCCACCTTGACTTCCGGGGGTACTTCAGCCTCCTCTTCCGGAGCAGGCACCTCAGCTTCAGCCGCTGCCTCTGCACCCTCTTCTTCTTTCACGGGAGCAGCTTCCTGGCCCTGTTCCTCCTCAGCACCCTCGCCAACGGTTTCGGTCTCGATTGGGGGCGGTCGCTCACCGCGGGCAAGCGCACCGACTCAACTGCCACCAACGGGGCGAGCTACGACTACGGAGTGGGCATCGGCCAGACCCTCTTCGGGGCTCAGGCTTACCTTCAGGTGTTCGCGTTCACCGGGACATCGGTCACGGTCACCGTCGAGGACTCCCCTGACGACTCGATATGGACTGCCCTGGCAGCGTTCACCGCGGTCACCGCAGCGCCCGCATCGGAGCGCATCGAGACAACGAGGACCGAGACCGTGGACCGCTACCTGCGGGTTGCCACCACGGGCACCTTCTCGAATGCGGTCTTCTTGGTGACGGTCTCCAAGAATGAAACGGACTACCCGCTGTGAGACCACTGAACCGGATCACCCCGGCGGCCCCGGCTCACGCATATCAGACCTATGAAGTCATCTCGCCGATTGCCACCCACTTCAACGAGGCGAGCTGCAGCGAGGCCGACTGTGCTGCCCAGGCCAACGGGTGGCAGACCTTCGTTGACGAGTCAACCCCACTCGGGCAACGCCAGGCCCACTACATCAGACGCATCTCGGGCCGGGGCTTCACCGAGGAGTTCAACGAGAACGGCGTCACCGTGTTCACCTTCGGCGCGGGCCAGGAGTGTTTCACCACTCACCAGGTCCGCTCCGACCGCCCCGAGGTCTACCTGGTCGGTCAAGGCGACTGGCGGCGACGGTATGGGAGGGCCTTCCAGCACGACA
>JBDLIK010000539.1:0-3164 GCA_039714895.1 Myxococcota bacterium
TCATCGCGCTCCCCTGAGCGCACTGGAGAGCACGCTGCGCGCCGCTGCATGGATCCTTGGATCCTGGCTCCCCCGGGTCCCGGCCACGTTGAGGGTCTCCGGGGAAACCTCGCTCAGCCACTCCCGCAGCTTCTCGACGGCTGCAACCCGGGCCGCCGCGTCGAGGTCCAGGTGCAGGCACGGTCTTCCCAGCCGCCTCGCACAATGCAGCGTCAGCGCCGACCCGCCCGCCGGAGGCCCGTGGGAGAGGACGAGAGTGGCGTCCGAGTCGCGGACGTTCCACTCCGTCCGTAGGGCGTAGTCGGGAGATCCGGTCTCGCGTAGCCCCGGATAGCGTGCGGGGACGGCGCCGTCCTCGGCTCGGCGCCCGTCGGGCACCCAGCCTCCGACGTCGAGCCCGAGCTCGAGGCCGACGTCGAGGGCGGCACGGTCGGCGCCCGTCTGGCCGCCGGAGACGATCCTTCGAACCCGGGCGCTCAACGTCCTCCTCGCGCCTCTTCGCTCTAGGCTAGCAGAGCTCGGCGCTTCGCCGACCGGGAAAGGACAGCTGGACGGAGTACGGCACGATATGCTCCAGCAGGGAGGAGCCGCCATGGCCGCGAGCCTCGACCACACGATCGTGCGCGTGAAGGACCTCGAGCAGACGGTGGCGTTCTGGACCCACCACCTGGGGCTTCGGTCCGAGGGGACGGACGGGCCCTTCGCGGTGGTCCGGGTCTCCCCCAGCCTGACGATCCAGTTCGCTCCCTGGGGAACCGAGGGTGGGGAGATCCGCACCTACGCCGACGATCCGAACCCCTGATGGCCAGGGCGACGCGGTACGCTCGGGCCGACGAGTGGCTCGTGGCCCTCGGATCCGCCGACGCCGGCCGCACCCCGGCACCCGCGCAACCGTCCAATTCGTCCTATCCTCCCGCTACCGGGGTACGCTTCGCGCGGGGTCGCCGAGGGCCGGACCGGCCGGGCAGGAGGAGCGCTCGATGGCACGAACCATCGATTGGTACTACCAGCGCAAGGGCTGAACGTCCTGCACCCGAGCGTCCAGGTTTCTGGAGGCCCACGGAATCGAGGCGAAGGAGGTGATCCCGGCCAGCCGCAAGCTGGCCCGAAAGGACGCCGCGAGCCTCGTCAGGCAGGCGTCGAAGGTCATCGTCGCCAAGGGGCGCAAGGTCAGCGAGTTCTCAGGCGGCAAGGCCTCCGGCGAGGTCGTCGACGCCATGCTCGGCCCCACTGGCAATCTGCGAGCCCCGACGCTGCGCTCGGGCAGGACGGTGCTCGTCGGCTTCCACGACGAGGTCTTCCGCAGGGTTCTCGGCTGACCGGGCTGCGGGCTGCGCCCGCAGCCGACGCCCGTGTCCTCACGACCCGGAAGCCGCTTGCTGGATCGGGTGCGGCCGGCCGTCCAGCACGGTGCCCCAGACCTCGATGTCGCGGATCGCTTCGGGCTCGACCTCGTAGGGATCCTCGCCGAGCACCGTGAAGTCCGCACGCTTGCCCGGACGGATCGACCCGATCTCGTCCTCCATGCCGATGCTCCACGCGGCCTCGACGGTGACCGCGCGGAGGGCGAGATCGAGGGCGACCCGCTGGTCGCGACCCCACACCTGGCCGTCACTCCCGATACGGTTCACAGCCGCCCACACCAGGGTGAGCGGCTCCGCGGGGGCCATCGGGAAGTCGGAGTGGAACGAGATCGCCACGCCCGCGCGCGCGAGGCCGCCCAGCGGAGAGATGTCTTCGGCCCGCTCACGACCGAGCCCGTGCCGAGCGTAGATCGGGGCCAGCTCGTGCACGTAGTAGGAGTTGTTCGACACCGCGATCCCGAGAGCGCGTACCCGCGCGTGTTGGTCCTCCCTCGCATAGCCGTAGTGCTCGAGCACGATGCGACCCGTGGGGCCCGGCTCGGCGCCCCGGAGCCTTTCGATCTGGTCCAGCACCAGATCGAGCCCTGCGTCTCCGTTGACGTGGATGTGCAGGCTCCAGCCCTCCTGCCAGAAGGTGGAGAGCACCGACCACTGCTCGTCGGGGGTCATCATCCACTCGCCGTGGTGCCCATCGAGGTACGGCTGGGACAGCTGCATGAGCTGGCTGAAGATCGCACCGTCCGCGTAGTACTTCGCGTGACGCGGGATGCGGATCCGATCGCTGCTCCAGCCGAGCAGATCGGCGGCCGCCCGCTCGGCTCCCGCCGCGCCACCCTCCCGGCGATGGAAGAACATGGCGTTCGGCACGAGCACGAAGCGATAAGGCGTCTGGCGCTTGTGCATCTCCAGGGCGAGCATCGCGAGCTCTCCCCAGGCACTCACCTGCGGGAAGCCCTGCTCGGCGACGGTCGTGATCCCACCCCGGTGGATCACCTCGCTCATCAGCTCGAGGCCATGCCGATACGTGAGCGGACGTGCGAGGATCCGGGTCATCGGGCCGCCGAGGCTCAAGGTCCCCCGCTCCCAGAGGTGGCCCTGCTCCCAGTCGGCCTGCGGATGGGCGTCGAAGGCCTCGCGCGACATGCCGAGCGACTCGAGGGCCCGGGTGTTGAAGAACATCTCGTGGACCGATCGCTGCCACACGAAGATCGGGCGCGCATCGGAGATGGCGTCGAGATCGCTGCGCGAGATCGCCCCGTGGTAGGGCGCGTGATACCCCCACACCGAGAGCCAATCCTGCGACCGCCCGGCGGCGCGAAGGTCCGCGTCGAGCTCGCGCAGCCGCGCCAGGAAGGCCTCGCGCCCGCGCACGGCCTGCGTGCGCCCCCGAGGCGTCGTCCACTCCATGGCGGACACGATCTCGATCGGGAGGATGGTTGCGGCCAGCGCCGGGTGGATGTGGGGATCGATGAAGCCAGGGACCAGGACGTGGTCGCGAAAGGTGTCGTCCAGCTCGAAGGGGCGCTCTTCGAGCGCGTCCCTCACCTCGTCCAGTGATCCCAGCGCGACGATGCGCCCAGAAGCCACAGCGACGGCCGTCGCCTCGGACGGATCGGGCTCCAGGGTGAGAATCCTGCGTGCCCGGAACACGCGGAGGGTGTCGTCCGGTGGAGGTGGCCCGGTGGCGAACCAGAGGCCCACGACCAACGCGATGCCGGCGAAGGCGCCGAGGAGGAGGCGGCTCCATCTGCCCACGAGTCCAGCTTAACCGAAGCGCAGACGCCCCAGGATTCACCTCGC
>JBDLIK010000540.1:0-3156 GCA_039714895.1 Myxococcota bacterium
TGGAGTTGGCAAGAGCGGCCAACTCATCCAGCAGCGTTGCTACTCACGGATTGCGATTCTGCCGGCAGGCCTGCCCGCGCACAAGCAGATCACCCTCGGTGGACTTCGCATGGTCGAGCCCGATCGAGGCGCCATCCTTGTTGGAGGCTCCGTTTGCAGCCATCTTGTGGACGTAATTACATCGTAATCACTGAAAAAACGAGTCGATGGTCAAGACGAAGATCGTCAGGATCGGTAACTCCCAGGGCGTGCGGATCCCCAAGCCCCTGTTGGAGGAGGCGGGCCTCCAGGGGGAGGTGGTGCTGCGCGTCGCAGACGGCGCGATCGTCATCGAATCGCAGGCCAGACCCCGGCTCGGCTGGGGCGAAGCCGCGGCCACCGCCCACGAGCGTGGTGACGATGAGTTGCTGGCGCCGACCACGACGGCCTTCGAGGAGAGCGACTGGGAATGGGACTAGCGCCGGCGATTCGCAGGGGCGATGTCTTCCTCGTCGAGCTCGAGCCGGCGAAGGGCCGCGAGATCCGCAAGACGCGTCCTTGCCTCGTGGTCTCTCCGGACGAGCTCAACCGATACCTGCGGACCGTCATCGTCGCGCCGATGACGACCGGCGGTCACGCGTATCCCTTCCGAGTATCCTGCAGGTTCCAGAAGCGAGACGGCTTCGTGGTGCTGGACCAGATCCGGACCGTGGACTCGGAGAGGCTGGTCAGGAAGCTCGGGCGGGTGAGCCACACCGCGGTCTCCGCTTCCCTGGGCATTCTGCGGGAGATGTTCGCCGGCTGACGAGGCGACCCGCGCTCACACCAGCCGCGGCTCGGGCAATCGCCCGCGGGCGGCCAGCAACGAAAGGAAGACCCCCGCGAGCGCCGCCTGCGCCACCAGTGGCGACCAGGCCACCCCGAGCCACGCTACGGCCCCGAATGCTACCACGCTCGCCAGATACAGCCAGGAGACCCGGCGGGTAATCACGCGCGGCGTGCTCACCAGCTGGATGGCATAGAACGAAACCACCCACAGGGCCGCGCCCCCGCAGTAGATCCACACCCCACCTGCCGATACGACCGGTTCGTTGACGGAGGCGATCAGCTTCTCTATCCCGATGCCCACGCCCGCCACCCCCAGGACGAACGGTATGTGGCTATACATGTACGGCTGGCCGGACCCGATGCTTATCCCCTGCACGGCCTCCTCCAGGTAGGAGAAGTAGGTCCACCAGACGACCACTGCGGTAAGGAAGCCGAGCGGCGCCGTCACCAACAGTTGGATCGTCCACTCGACCTCGGAGACCCCCGCCACCAGCCCCGCTACCGCCTCGCCCAGCACGATGATGTTGAGCAGCCCGAAGCGCTCGGGAATGTGGGTCGCGTCGACCGGGATCTCGGCCAGCCACTTGCGCCACCAGCCGAGCCACGGCGTGAAAAAGTCGATGGAGAACCCCGCGACCCACAGCGCGTATCGCAGGGGCACGGGCACGGCCAGCGAAATCGCCCACAGCGACGCGCCCACGCCGAAGCCCGTCAGATACAGGCGCGTGGCGCTCCTCACCTCCGGCACGTGCACGTGCGCCCTCCACAACAGGAACAGGAGGGTCGCCCGGGCGACCACGTAAGCCGCGCCGTAGTCGAGGCTGCGCTCCGCGCCGAAGTCGTGCAGGCTCACCGCCATCACCACGACCGCGAACATCTGCGTGAAGGTGAGGATGCGATACAGCACGTTGTCCGTATCGAACCTCGTTGCGTAGACCGTGTGCCCGGCCCAAATCCACCAGATGGGCAGGAAGAGCGCGATGGCCTTGATGACCTCGGCGCTGGTCAGATAGTCCTTCACGCCGTGGGTCAACTGGACGATGGCCACCACGAACACCAGGTCGAAGAACAGCTCCAGCCAGGTGGCGTGGCGATGCGATGCGTGCGCCTTCGCGCGCATGCGCGGCCGAGTGAATCTCATGAGTCCGCCTGAGTTCGCCCGTTCACCGATCCGACCACACCGCCAGCTCGTTGCCGCTCGGGTCCGTGAAGTGGAACCGGCGTCCTCCCGGGAACTCGAAGATCTCGCGTACGATCTTCCCGCCGGCGTCCCTGACCAGGGCCTCGACCTCGCCCAGGTCGACGGCGTAGAGCACCACGAGCGGCCCGCCGGATGTCACCTCGGGCTCCAGCCTGAAGCCTCCGGCCAGACGACCGTCGTAGAAGCTGGCGTAGTCGGGGCCGTAGTCGATGAACTCCCAGCCGAAGACCGAGCCGTAGAACCTCTTGGCCCCTTCCACGTCGGTGACAGCGAACTCGACGTAGTCCACGCGGCGGTCGTGTGCGGCCTGATCCGCGACCTCGTCTTCGCCGGGGGGCGGCACCATCGCGAAATCGCGGGCGATCCTGTACGTGCCCCCCTCGTTACGCATGAGCGCCGCGAAGTGGATGATGAAGTCGGAGGTCTCGCCCGACTCCTTCACGGTCTGGTGCTGGTCGACGGTGCCTCTCGTGAGCGTGTACTCGTCGGAGATGCGCAAGACCTCGGCGACGTGGAGCGTCGGATCGAGCGTGACGGCGTCGAACACGCCCTCGAAGAAGGCGCGAATCTCATCGGGGCCGTGCAGCACGGAGCCGTCGATGGCCGTGAAGACCGCGTCGTCGGTGAAGATGCCGGCGGTCGCGGCGGCGTCCGAGGCGCGAACGCCGCCCTCATAGGCGTCGAGGAGCGCTTGGATCCCGGGGGGCACATCCACCTGCGCCCGAGCCTGCAGGGGCGTCGCCAGGGCGACCGCGAGCAGCGCGACCGTGAGCTTCATGATTACCTCCGTCGCTTGGCAGGTCGGCGATCCGCCGGGTAGGCGACGCGTTTGCGCGCCAGGATACCTCCGGGGGATATTGTAGGATCACTTCTACACATCCAAACAGGGAGGCGAGCCCTCCGCATCTCGGGTCCGGGATTTCTGCGATCACACACGCGCCTCCATGGCGCTTATGCCGCGTCCCGCCAGCGGCCTCTTCAGACGGAGGTAGACAGTCATGTCTGACCAGTCCGGCAAGAAGATGAATTACCTGATCGCGGCGGTGCTAGTCGCCGTGTGGGGCATCCTGGGGGTGCTGGATCAGCCCAACGTGCCCTTCAACGGCTACTTCACCGACGGCGACAACACCATCACCCAGGTGTTCGAC
>JBDLIK010000541.1:0-3153 GCA_039714895.1 Myxococcota bacterium
CTCAGCATCTCCCGGATCGCGAAGCAGCAACGCGAGGCCCGCGAGGGCGAGGAATGCGCCGAAGACGAGGGGTGCGATCTCCAACGGACATGGCCTTCGGCTGCACCGGGCAGCGCTGACCGGCCTCGCCGAGGGCACATGGTTGGATGCCAAGAGGCTATCAGACCCAGGAACGCCCAGCTGTCCGGTGCCAGCTGCAAGGCCTTGTTATGCAACTCGCACTACCACCCCTGGCCGAATCGCGAGGATCGTGGCGATCGCTCTCGGAATCAGGGGCAAGAGGTCGGCTATGCGATTGGATCGCGCGACCAGAACGATGATGCCGATGTCGTAGTTCGCAAGGTTCTGCTGATGCTCCAGATTCTGGTCCGCTGTCAGGAATGCGTCGAAGTCGGCGGCTGCTACCGCGAGAAGGGCACCGTTCGATTTCGAAGCCCATCCGCATTCCGGAACTGTGGCAACAGAGTGACCGGGAAAGTGCTTCTTCAGGTCGCGGGGAAGGGACTCGTCAATGAGGATCTTCATCGGCCCTGGCGAGAACTAGCTCTTCGGCAACCTCGACGAGAGCGACGGCCTGCTCACGTGTGACCGTAGGGAACTGCTCAAGGAACTCGCCGAGCGAGTCGCCTGCGGCGAGGTAGTCGAGGAGGTTCTTGACCGGGACACGCGTGCCGCGGAACACGGGGGTGCCACTCATCACGTCGGGAGAGACTTCGACGACGGAGTGAAGGGACGCGTCGGCGGCAACTGTCATGAACGGGAGGATAGCCAAAGGACTACCACCGATCCAACTCGGCCGGCGACAAATGTTGCGGCATAACACGGGGCTCATTTCCTCTCGCCCGATCGTGTCCGGGCGGGCTCGGTCATGAGGTGCGGAGTGCCGGCTGCGCGCGGCGCTCGACCGAGCGCAGGTACTGGGCCGGGGGGAGGAAGGCGAGGGTCCAGCAGATGCTGACGACCCAGCCCGCCGCGGCGGTGATGGCCAGGGGGACGGGCTCGTGGAGCACCATCATGCCTGAGCCCAGGCAGACGGCGAGGGTCGAACACAGCGCCGCGCCGGCGAGGCCCGAGGTGCCCCAGAGGCGGAAGCGATCGAGGACCACGGGGTCGGCCAGGCCCAGGGCGAGGCGGCGCTGCAGGCGGCGCGCGTGGGCGAAGGACTCGGCGCCGGTCCAGGCGAAGGCGCCGGTCACTGCGAGGACGATGCCGACCGCCCACGGACGGGTGAGCGGGAGGATCTCGGACAGGGTCTCGGCGTGGCTCGAGGCGCGCAGCAGCCCGACGGCGAGTAGGGCAAGCGTCAACGCGGCTCCGATCACCAGCGTTCGCGCCCAGCTCTCACCGACCCGGAACACCCGCCAGGTGAAGCAGTAGAGCAGCGCGATCCCGGTGCAGCTGAGGCCGAGGCCCAGGGCGAAGAGGCCGTCTCCGAGCGGGGTGCCCAGCATCCCCGGCAGACGTCCCAGCGCGCAGAAGGGATGGCCGAGGGCGCAGATCAGCAGCAGCCCCAATCCGATCGAGAGCTCGGGCAGCCGGCGCGTTCGGCGGGCCAGCAGCACCAGGCGGACGCCGACCGCGCTGCCCACCAGCGCGAACGAGAGCAGCGAGGCGATTGCCAGGATCCTCACGTCGCGCTCCCGCCCGCGGCGCTTCGCTCGGGCACCCTGGCGGTGTTCATGCTTCCTCTTCGGGCCCGGCTTCCGCCCGGCCCAGCGTCTGGGGCGTCTCGATGCGGATGCTCTCGATCACCACGTCCTCGAGGGGCCGGTCCACCGGGCCATGGCGTCCGTAGAGGTCGCGGGGGGCGGCGGCGATGCGATCTGCCACCTCCATGCCGTCCACCACCAGGCCGAAGGCGCTGTAGCGGCCGTCGAGGTGTGCCGACGTCTCCACCACGATGAAGAACTGGGAGCCCGCGGAGTTCGGGCTTCCCGAGTTGGCCATCGAAAGGACACCCCGCACGTGGGACGTCTCGTTGACCTCGTCCTGGATGAAGTAGCCCGGGCCGCCCTGTCCGTCGTTGCGGGGGTCGCGGTCGCGGGTGTTCGGATCGCCGCCCTGGATCATGAACTCCGGGATCACCCGGTGGAAGGTGGTGCCTTCGTAGAAGCCGTCCTCGACCAGCTTCTTGAAGTGGACGACCGTGTCCGGTGCGGCCTCGGCCAGCAGCTCGACGCGGATCTCGCCCAGATCGCGCACCTCGAGGACGGCGACCTCACGCAGCCCGGGCTGGGGGGCCGGCGCCTCGAAGGCCGGGCGCTCGGCGATGACGGCGGCCTCGCGGCCGCCCTCGCAGCCACCGGCCAGCAGCAGGCCCGTGGCCATGCCCACCAGCACGATGGCGATGCAGAGATCCTCTCGTGACACGTCCCCTCCTGCCATGCGGGGCCCCCCTCGCGGTGGTAGGGTCGCCCCCGTGCTTCATCGGCATCGGCCCTGGCGGGCTTTACCCTGCGTTCTCCTGGGCTTGGCGCTCGGCCTTGCGCCCGGATCGCTGTGGGCTGCGGCACCGGCGCCCGCCCGGAGCGCCGGCGGCATGGTGGTCACCCCCGAGCCCCACGCCACCCGCGCCGGCCTGCGCCTGCTCGACGCGGGGGGCAACGCGGTGGACGCGGCGGTGGCCGCCGCCTTCGCGCTCGGGGTCACCCAGCCCCAGTCGACGGGCATCGGCGGCGGCGCCTTCCTGCTGGTGCGTCTCGCTGACGGCCGCAGCTTCGCCCTCGACGCGCGGGAGACGGCGCCCGCAGCCTCGACACAAGGCATGTACCTGGAGCCCGGGCTGCCCGAGCGCCCCTCGCTGATCGGCGGGCTTGCCGTGGGAACGCCGGGCATGGTGGCGGGCCTGGCGCTGGCCGTGGAGCGCTGGGGGAGCCGACCGCTGGCCGAGACCCTGGCGCCGGCCATCGAGCTGGCCGAGCAGGGCTATCCCCTCGGCGCCTATCAGGCGCGCTTCATCTCGCGCCTGCGTGCGCCCCTCTCGCAGCGCGCTCCGGACACTGCGGCGATCCAGTTCCCTCCGGCGGACGCTGGAGACGGAGTTGGCTGGGTGCTCGTGCAGCGCGACCTCGGGCGCACGCTGGCGCGCATCGCCCGCCAGGGGCCCGACGGCTTCTATCGCGGCCCGGTGGCCGAGCAGATCGTGAAGGCGGT
>JBDLIK010000542.1:0-3150 GCA_039714895.1 Myxococcota bacterium
CACGCCCCGACGAACAGGGGAATCACGGCCGCGTACTCGCTGCGCGGATCCTGTCGCGGACCGAACACGTTGAAGTAGCGCAGGGCGACGGTCTCGAGCCCGTAGAGCTCGTGATAGAGACGGCAGTAGACCTCGCCGGCGTGCTTCTGCAGGGCGTAGGGCGACAGCGGCTGTGCCGGCATGTCCTCCCGCTTCGGGAGCTCCGGAGCGTCGCCATAGGCCGAGCTCGATGCCGCATAGACCACCCGTCGCACGCCGGCGCGCCGCGCTGACTCGAGCACCAGCAGGGTCCCCGTGAGGTTGACGAGATTGGTGCGCACGGGTTCCTCGACGCTGCGAGGCACCGAGGGAACCGCTCCCTCGTGAAACACGACCTCCACGCCCTCGACCGCCCGAGCGACGGTCTCCGCGTCCGTCAGGTCGCCTCGCAGCAGCTCGACCCGATCTCCCGCTGCCGCCAGGTTCTCCGGGCGACCGCTGGAGAAGTCATCGAGCACGCGCACCTCGAAGCCTGCGGTCAGCAGACCGTCGCAGAGGTGGCTCCCGATGAAGCCCGCACCGCCGGTGACCAGGGCGCGCCGGGAGGCCATCAGGCCTCCTCCCGGAGCCAGGCCGCGAAGCGGCGGACGCCTTCCTCGAACGACACCCCGGGGTCGTAGCCCAGGGCCTTCCGCGCCGCCTCGATGTCCGCCCAGGTGCGCGAGACGTCGCCGGGTTGACGGGGTCGCCACTCGATCTGCGCCTTCATTCCGAGCGTCTCCTCCAGGAGCTGCACCATGTCCAGCACCGAGACCGTGCGCCCGGCACCCAGATTCAGGATGGCGAAGCCCTGATCTCGATCGAGGGCCCGCGTGAAACCGTCCACCACGTCGTCGACGTAGCTGAAGTCGCGCTGGGCGCTGCCATCCCCGTAGATGGTGATCGGTTCCTTGCGAAGCATCCGCTCGGCGAAGTGACGGATCGCGAGATCCGGTCGCTGGCGGGGACCGTAGCAGGTGAAGATCCGCAGGCAGCAGATCGGGAGTCCGCTGGTGTGGTGGACGGCGTGGGCCAGCAACTCGCCGGCCTTCTTGGTGGCCGCGTAGGGAGAGATGGGCCGATCCACCCGATCGGTCTCGCGGAAGGGTCCGTCGGTTCGCTCGCCGTAGACCGAGGACGACGAGGCGAAGACCACCCGGGGTACCCCATTCCGGAGCGCGGCCTGGAAGATCCGGCTCGATCCGCTCACGTTCACGTCGGCGTACTCGGCGGGCCGCTCGAGGCTGGGTCGGACACCCGCCAGAGCCGCCAGATGCACCACGGCATCGAAGCCCCCATCGGAGAACAGGGCCTCGATCCTCCCGTCGTCGCGGATGTCCCCAACCTCCAGGCGAAAGCGGGAGTTGCACTCCGCAGTCCGAAGATTCCGGCGCTTCTGGGCTTCGGGGTAGAAGGGATCCAAGGAGTCCAGGCCCACCACCTCGCGACCCTCGCCCAGGAGGCGATCCACCAGGGTCGAGCCGATGAAGCCCGCCGCCCCGGTCACCAGCACGCGACCCACGCGACTCATCGGGTCCCCGCCCCCCCGCGGCGCCGGTCGCTGCTGCGCTCCTGGGCCTCGAGATCCGCCTCCACCATGATGCGGACCAACTCGTCGAAGGGAGTGCCCGCGCGCCAACCCAGCTCGCGCTCGGCCTTGGTGGGATTCGCCAGCAGACTGTCGACCTCCGCGGGACGGATCAGCGCGTCGTCGACCTTCACGAAGTCCTCCGGGTCGAGGCCGACGTGGTCGAAGGCGATGCGCACGTAGTCGCCCACGGATTGGTGCTCGCCCGTCCCTACGACGTAGTCCGACGCCGTGTCCGCCTGGAGCATGCGCCACATGACTTCGACGTACTCCGGGGCGTAGCCCCAATCCCTCTTGGCATCCAGGTTTCCCAGCCGGAGCTCCTCGGCGAGCCCGAGCTTGATCCGGGCGACCCCCTCGCTGATCTTGCGGGTCACGAACTCCCGCCCCCGGCGCGGCGACTCATGGTTGAAGAGGATCCCTGACACGGCGAACAGTCCAAAGCTCTCCCGATAGTTCACCGTGATCCAATGCCCATAGACCTTCGCGACGCCGTAGGGGCTGCGCGGGTAGAACGGCGTGGTTTCGTCCTGGGGGGTCTGCTGGACCTTGCCGAACATCTCGGAGCTCGAGGCCTGGTAGAAGCGGATCTCCGGGTCCACCAGCCGCACGGCGTCGAGCATCCGGGTGACGCCCAGGGCGGTGAACTCGCCGGTGAGTGAGGGCTGCAGCCAGGAGGTGGGCACGAAGGACTGGGCGGCCAGATTGTAGATCTCCGCCGGGCGCACCTCACGGACCAGATTCACCAAGGAGGTCGGGTCGAGGAGATCCGCCTGGTGCAGTGAGATCCGATCCCGCAGGTGGGCGATCCGCTCGAAGCTCTCGGTGCTGGACCGCCGCACCATCCCGTGGACCTCGTAGCCCTTGGTCGCCAGGAGCTCCGCGAGATACGAGCCGTCCTGTCCCGTCACGCCCGTGATCAGTGCTCGCCTCAAGATTCCTTCCCTTCCCTTCCCACAGCCTGGTGGGCGACGCGGGACTCCTCGAGATCGAAGAAGCCGAGGTTCCGGAGTAGCCGAACGGTGAGTGCAATCACCGCCAGCAGGAACAATACCGCTGCGTAGCCCCGGAGCCGCGTGAACGATACGGCGATGACGCAGAAGCAGGCGGTCAGGAAGTAGATCGAGATCACCGCCGACTGCTGGGACCCCGCGGAGTCCAGGAGCCGGTGGTGCATGTGGCCGCGATCGGGAGCAAAGATGTGCTTGCGGCGCCGGAGCCGGCGCAGGATCGAGAGCCCCGTGTCGAGGATGGGAACCGCCAGGGCCAGCAGCGGCACCACGAAGGTGAGCACCGTGGCCTTGCGGAATCCCTCCAGGGAGAGCAACGCCAGGACGTAGCCGATGAAGAGCGCTCCGGTGTCGCCCAGGAAGATGCGCCCAGGAGGGAAGTTGTAGGGCAGAAAGCCCAGCAGGGCCCCCACGAAGGCCACACCGATCACCGTGCCGACGGGAAGGCCCGCCTGCCAGCAGATGAAGGTGAGGGTAGCGGCGATGATGGCCCCGACGCCGGTTGCACAGCCGTCGAGGCCATCCATCAGGTTG
>JBDLIK010000543.1:0-3148 GCA_039714895.1 Myxococcota bacterium
AAGCTGCGGCATGGCCCTGTTGGCCGCGGCGGCGCTCGGCTGGCTGCTTGCTGCCGGCCCGTCGTCCGCTCCGGAGAGCGGCCTGGCCACGGACGCCGCGCGGGTGCTGGCTTCGCTGCCCGGACTCGGACCCGGGCGCGATGGATCGCTTCCGGTCCTCGCGCATCCGGCTCTGGCTTCGGGCCTGGCCGGTCTCGGACTCGCGCTGCTGGGCTTCGTCTGGGTCTCTGCCCGGGGTGGGCCGCGTGCCGGCAGGGTCGATTCCCGGGGGGCCCGCAGGACCGCCCGACAGGCGGCCAGCCTCGCCCGTCGCGATGAGGTGCTGGCCGCCGCGGAGCTCTGCCTGGAGGGGGAGCTGCTCGACCAGGCCGTTTCCTACTTCGAGGCTGCCGGGGAGCCCGCCCGAGCGGCCGAGGTCCGCCACGACCAGAATCGATTCCTCGAGTCCGCCGAGCTCTACGCGAAGGCGGGCAACTTCGAGTCCGCCGGCACCATCCTGGCGAGCCAGGGAGAGTTCGTGCGGGCGGCCCAGTGCTACAAGAAGTCCGGCCGGCACACCGTGGCGGGGGAGATGTACGAGCAGGCCGGCGATGCCCGGCGCGCCGGCGCTTGCTACGCCGAAGCGGGCTTCCACCGCCAGGCCGCCGAGGCCTACACCCGGGCCCAGTGCTGGGGCGAGGCGGCCCGGGCCCTCGAGCAGGTGATCACCGACGAGTACCCGGAGACCGGCCCGGACAACGGGCGCAAGCAACGCGAACGCCGCACCCTGGTGGAGAAGGCGGCGATGTTGCACGAGCAGGCCGGCGATCTGGGTGCCGCCCAGGACATCCTGCTCCGCGGGCGCTGCCACGGTCCGGCGGCCGAGATCGCCCTGCGCCTCGAACAGTACGCCCGGGCGGCGGAGCTCTTCCTCGAGGCCCGGGACGGGCCGAGGGCTGCCCAGGCCCTGCGGCGGATCGGCGAGGAGAAGGCGGCGGCCCGGGTGCTGGGCCAGCACCATCGGGATCAGGGAGAAGACGACGAGGCGGCCCACCAGCTCGAGGCGGCCGGCGAGTTCCTGGATGCGGGCGACCTCTACCGGAAGCTCGAGGAGTTCGATCGCGCCGGCGAGTGCTACGAGCTTCACGGAGACGGGGTCCAGGCCGCGGAGATGTTCCAGCTCGTCGGCGAGACCGTACGAGCCGCCGGCAACTTCGAACGCGCCGGCCGCTATCTCGATGCTGCCCAGTGCTGGGCCAAGGCCGGCGATCCCGCCAAGCAGGCGGAGCTGCTCTCCCGGGCAGGGCGGGCGTTCCAGGCCGGCGAGATCCATCACCGGGAAGGGCACGACGACGAGGCCATCAAGGCGCTTCAGCAGGTGTCCGCACAGAGCGGCGACTTTCCCGCCGCGGCTGCCCTGCTCGGCAGCATCTTCCGTTCCCGGGGCCTCCACTCCCTTGCGATCAAGAAGCTCGATCAGGCCGTGGGAGATGCCGAGCTGGGGCGTGACAACCTCGACCTCCACTACCAGCTGGCGACGGTCCACGAGGCGGCGGGCGAGCTGGAGAAGGCCATCGAGCTCTACGAACGGATCCTGGCCATCGACTACCACCACGCCGATGTGGACGAGCGGCTCGCCAAGGTTCGGAAGCACCTGGAAGATGTGGGGCCGATGACCCCGACCCCCGGCGCCGGGGTCTCGCGGGAATCGACTGCCAGCGCCACCCCCGGCCGCTACGAGATCCTGGGGGAGCTTGGCCGAGGCGGGATGGGAATCGTCTACAAGGCGAGGGATACGGTCCTCGACCGCGTCGTTGCCTACAAGGTATTGCCCGACGCCTTCAAGGAGAACCCCCAGGCGCTCAAGAACTTCCTGCGCGAGGCCAAGAGCGCCGCCCAGCTCAACCACCCGAACATCGTCACCGTCTACGACGCCGGCGAGCAGGCCGGGCGCTACTACATCGCGATGGAGTTCGTGGATGGGACCACACTCCGGGAGATCCTGCGGCGTCGCCGGGTCATCTCCGCCAGTGGTCTGGTTCAGGTGCTCCGGCAGATGTGCGCGGCGCTGGCCTATGCCCACGAGAAGAAGATCGTGCACCGGGACGTGAAGACCGCGAACACCATGTGGACCCGGGACCGCAAGGCAAAGATCATGGACTTCGGCCTCGCCCGGGTCGTGGAGGAGGTGCGAAATCACACCACGCTGGTATCAGGCACGCCCTACTACATGAGCCCGGAGCAGACTCTCGGCCGCAACATCGATCACCGCACCGACATCTACTCGCTCGGCGTCACGGTCTTCGAGCTGGCCACCGGGGCGCTTCCCTTCCGCGAGGGGAACGTTCCCTATCACCACGTCCACACCCCCCCGCCGGATCCGCGCGAGTCGAACCCGGAGCTCGCGGAGCCTCTGGCGAAGATCATCCTGCGCTGCCTGCAGAAGGATCCGGCCGAACGGTTCCAGTCGACGCGGGAGATCATCTCGGAGCTGCGGGAGTCGAATCTCGGCGTGGCCCGCGACAGAGCTTCCGGGTGAGGGGAACTCGTGACGCTCTCGTCACGGCCGTGATGAGAACGTCACCGAGTTGCGAGAAAACGACAGTACCCCCGGAGCGAGGGCGGAACGCACCTCTCTCCAGCTCTCCAACAGGCCGAAAAGGCACACGAATCTATCTGCCCCCTTTTCCCCTCGAAAGGTGGGGGCTGGCATGGGGCTTGCTATGTGACTAGGGCCTGCTTCCTCCGTAGCGGGGCAAGAGGGGGGTGTCGTGCGACAGCGGACCATCGCGGAGACAATCTCGTGTACCGGAATCGGCCTTCACACCGGAGCGCCGGTCCATCTGACCCTGCATCCGGCGCCGCCGGATTCCGGCCTGGTCTTCCTCCGTCACGACCTCCCGCATCCCGTCGAGATCCCGGTTCGTCCCGACGCCCTTTGTGGCAATAGCTATGCCACGAGTCTCGGGCGTGGCGATGTGACGATCAGCACAGTCGAGCATCTTCTTTCGGCGCTGTACTGCCTCGGGGTCCACAATGCTCGAATCCACGTGGATGGGCCCGAGATCCCCATCATGGACGGGAGCGCGGCCTCGTTCGTGTTCTTGATCCGCGCGGCGGGCATCGTCAGCCAGCCCGCCATCGCGCGCAGGCTGCGCGTCCGGCGGAG
>JBDLIK010000544.1:0-3148 GCA_039714895.1 Myxococcota bacterium
ATCGCCGTGAGCCGCCCGGTGCCGTCGTAGCTGCGGGATTCGAGCGGGCCCAAGGTGTCCGCCGCGGCGAGCAGGGGTCGCTCGAAGGGGGCTTCGCGATTCACGGCGTCGGGCGCCCAGGAGAAATTGACCTCGTTGCCCCAGGGCTCCGTGAGGGTGGCCACATCGTCTCCGACCCAGCTCCAGCGGGTGGTGGCTCCGCTCGGGTCGGTCTCGGCCAGGGGCCGGACCCCCGACCAGAGGCGCAGCGTGAGCTCGCCGGTTCCGACCTGCTCGACCTCTCGCAGTCGGCGATTGGCGTCGTAGCGGTAGCGGGTCTCGTGGCCCGTGGGGGACCAGAATCGGGTCCAGTAGAGGCCGTCGATCTTCTTCTGGTACGCGAAGCGATGGACCGGGTCCCCCCCGCCGATCTGACGTACCTCGCGGAGACGGCCCGCAGCGTCGTATGAGTACTCCGTGCGCTCACCTTCAGAGTTGGTGATCGAGGAGATGTGGCTTCCGCTGTACTCGTAGCGGAAGCCCGGCCAACCCCGGGCGATGTCGAGCCCGTCGCGGGCGGTCTGCAGGCGGTCGCTGGCGTTCCAGCTGAACTCGGCGCGACGCCCCGCGCGATCGACGATGGAACCCAGCCTCCCCGCGCCGTCGTAGCCGAGATCGAAGACGTCGGTGCAGCTGGCTGCAGCCGTGCACTGAGAGATGCGGGTCGGACGCCACTGGCCGGCGACGAGCGAGGAAGTCACGGCCAGCCGCGGGTACGGAGAGCTCGTCCAATGGATTGCGGCGAGATGCCCTTCGGCGTCGAAGTCGTGGGCGAGGCCGCCCTTCGTCTTGACGGTATCGCCATCCACCACCACCCAGACCGTGCCGGGGATGGCCTGGCCGGGGGTCACCGAGGCGACGGGATGGACGGCACCCGTGGGGTCGCGAAACCTCGAACCGTCGTAGCTGAGATCGAAGCTCCAGAGCCACTCGCCCGTGGTGGTATCGAAGGTGGCTCCGATCTCCCGGGTCCCGAGCTGCGTGTCGATGGAGAGGTCGACGCGCCGAACTTGCAGGTTTCCGCCCGCGACGTTGACCCGACCGCCGGGCACCTCGATGGCGGCGATCTCCTGATACTCGGGCAGGCCGGCGGCCGGAAGCAGCGCCTTGCCTCCGCCCGGGGGACACGCGACGAGCCCCACGCAACCACACAGCAGCAGCGCCAGTGCGCGCCCGGCGGGACTCCCGAGGAAACGGTGGATGGACTTCAATTCGAGCCCCCGAGCTCCGAGACCGAAGGTGTCCCGAGAGGGAGCAAGCCGCGTGCCAGGCAGCCGCCAGCGGGAGGCGCTCACGAGGCGTCCCGGGGCATCGGCGTGCCCCGGCGTCCCTTCCGTCGAGGCCCCGGCGGTCACAGCTGGGTTGAAGGCTCGGAGGCCGAGAAGAGCGGAAACGGTCTACGGATCTGGTCAGGAGCTCTGCTCCCACTCCACGCGATCGGGGTAGAAGGAGACGTAGTCCTTGAGGCCCTCCACCTCTTCGAAGGGATCCTCGTAGCTCCAGACCAGGTCGGTCTCGGTCCGGTCGCCGACCCGCAGCGTCCAGTAGCAGGCGTCGCCCTTGAATGGGCAGAAGGTCCGGTGCTCGGTGCGCTCGAGGAGGTCGAAGCGGACGTCCTGCCGTGGGAAGTAGACCACCGGGTCGTGCTTCGTCTCCCGGACGAGGAGCGCGCGCTCGCTGTCGGCGACGACCTCGCCGGCCAGTCGGACGCGGACCCGGCCCGCGTTCGGCTCCAGGTCTACGCGGTAGTCCGGAAAGCGGTGGTAGAGGGATTGGCGCTCGGGCATGGGGATCCTCCTCGGGGGTTCTCCCATTCTGATGAACTTCGCTCGCCTACGGCTCGCTGCGCGGCGGCTTCGCCGCCTTCTTGGCGGGGGCCCGCACTTCGCTCGCCTACGGCTCGCTGCGCGGCGGCTTCGCCGCCTTGCTACGCAATCGCCTTCGCCTCGCGCAGGCGCGCCACCTCGTCGGCGGGGATCCCCCAGGCGAGCAGACCCTCGTCGGTGTGCTGGCCCGCGTGGGCGGGCGGTCGCTGGATCTCGGGGGCCGTGCGGCTGAAGCGCGGCGCAGGGGCCGGCTGCACGGTTCCCGCCACCTCCACGAAGGTGTTCCGAGCCTGGTTGTGAGGATGCTGGGGGGCCTCGCCCATGGAGAGTACGGGCGCGAAGCACACGTCGGAGCCCTCCATGATCTCGCACCACTCGTCGCGCGTCTTCGCGCGGAAGATGGCGCGCATCCGCTCCTTCATCTCGGGCCACTTCTCGCGATCGGTCTGACGGGGGAGGTCCTCGCCGGCCAGGCCGGTGCGCTCCAGGAGCTCTCGGTAGAACTGGGGCTCGATGGATCCGACCGAGACGTACTTGCCGTCGCGGGTCTCGTAGACATCATAGAAGTGTGCGCCGGTGTCGAGCATGTTCGTCCCGCGCTCGTCGGACCAGAAGCCCACCTGGCGCATGCCGTGGAACATGGCCATCAGTGCTGCGGCTCCGTCCACCATCGCGGCGTCCACCACCTGCCCCCGGCCCGAGCGCTGGCGCTCGAGGAGCGCGCAGGTGATGCCATAGGCGAGCAGCATGCCCCCGCCGCCGAAGTCGCCCACGAGGTTGAGCGGCGGGACCGGCGCCTGCCCGCGCCGGCCGATGGGGTCGAGGGCACCGGCGAGGGCGATGTAGTTGATGTCGTGCCCCGCGGCGTGAGAGATGGGGCCGTCCTGCCCCCAGCCGGTCATGCGTCCGTACACCAGGCGGGGGTTCCGGGTGTGGCAGACGTCCGGGCCGAGGCCGAGACGCTCCATCACCCCGGGGCGGAATCCTTCCAGGAGCGCATCCGCCTGCTCGACGAGTCGCAGCACGAGCTCCACGCCCTCCGGGTTCTTGAGATCCACGCCGATGGAGCGCCGGCCCCGGTTCAGTACGTCGAAGGACGTCCGGTCCGAGGGCTGTGGCGAGACGTTCTGGGCGCGGTCGAGGCGGAGCACGTCAGCACCCATGTCCGCGAGCATCATGGCGCAGAACGGCCCCGGGCCGATGCCCGCGAGCTCCAGGATCCGGATCCCCTCGAGCGGTCCCATGCGTTCCTCCGCTTGTCCGGTGCCGACGACAGCTCTCCC
>JBDLIK010000545.1:0-3145 GCA_039714895.1 Myxococcota bacterium
CCGCTCCATCCGCTTCACGCGGAAGGCAGACCGGCTCTATGCCATCGTCCTGGGCGGCGCCTCCGCTTCCGAGCTGACCCTGCGCGGTGTGTGCGCTCGCCCCTCCTCGGAGGTCACCCTGCTGGCCGGCGGATCCGTTCGTTGGGAGCAGCAGGGCGAAGATCTGAGGATCTCTCTGGATGCGCCGCTCGAGGATGGCGCCGCGCATGCGTTCCGGATTCCGCTGGCCTAGCCCAATGGGAGTCCCCCCGGCTCTGCCGGGGAGGCAGTCGAAGTTTGACAGTTCCGGGATGAGAAACTCCCCCTCGTGAGCCGCTCAGAGCATCGCGAGAGGGAGTTCTTTGGCGAACTACAGAAAGCTACAGCACAGCGAATGGGAGTGTAAGTACCACGTGGTCTTCATCCCGAAGTACCGCCGGAAGGTGCTCTACGGAAGCCTCCGGCAGCACCTCGGGGAGGTCTTTCGTCGACTGGCTCGGCAGAAGGAGAGTGAGATCGAGGAGGGCCACCTGATGGCCGATCACGTGCACATGATGATCTCGATTCCACCGAAATACGCGGTGGCCCAGGTCGTCGGGTACATCAAGGGGAAGAGTGCGATTCACATTGCGAGGCACTTTGGGGAGAGGCGGCGGAACTTCGTTGGGCACCACTTCTGGGCGCGGGGGTACTTCGTGTCGACGGTGGGGCGGGACGAGGGAGTGATCCGTCGTTACATCCAGAATCAGGAGAACGAAGACCGGCAGCAGGATCAGCTGAAGTTCGGCTGATCGTCTGCCCCCCGTAGGGGGGCGCAAGGGGCCGCGTAGCGGCCCCGTCCAGCCGCTTTGAGCGGCTCACCTGGATGCCCCCGGCTTTGCCGGGGGAGCAGTCACCACCCACCGCCTGGAGCATCCCCCAATCACAGGCAGCTCCTCGAGCTCCGCGCGAGCCCGAGTCATCAGCGCTCCGGGATCCGCGTGGCGAGCACTCAAACGAGATTCCCGGCCCAGAGGCGCCGAACGAAGCTCGCGACCGGGAGAATCTCGATCCCGTCATCGGTCTTTCGGGTTCGGGGCTCTCGGCATACCACGATTCGGCGATCGACCTGGGGATGATCCTCCACGAGCTTTCGAAGTCCCTTCAAGTGGTCCCGCGTGATCCGAGCACCGGACTTCGCCTCGATGGCAACCCGCATGTCCCCGAGCACGAAGTCCACCTCGATGCCACTCGCCAGCCGCCAGTACGAAAGATCGCCGTCGAAGTCGCGGTAGCTCATGAATGCGGACAGCTCGTGGAAGACCCAGTTCTCGAAGGCCTTGCCGTAGAGCTCGGAGCCCGGCAGCAGATCGCCCCGCCTCGCCAGCCGGTTCACGACACCCACGTCGACGAAGTAGAACTTGGGCGCCCGAATCACCCTGCGCTTGGGTCGCTTCCGATACGCGGGGAGCCAGCGACCGAGCAGGGTGTCCTCCAGGATCTGGAAGTGACTCTTCGTCGTATGGCTCGATACGCCGCACTCACGCGCAATGTTCGAGAAGTTGACGATCTCGCCGTCGCTGAGCGCCGCCGCATCCAGAAAGTCCGAGAAGATCGGTAGATTTCGCACCAGACCTTCTGCGGCGACCTCCTCCTTGAGGTAGTCGGCGATGTACGCATCGAGCATGCGCTTCGGGCGACTCGCCTGGTAGATTCGCGGCAGGTAGCCGTGGTTGAGCATCCGGTCCAGATCGAAATCGCGCCCGATCTCACTGGCCGAGAGGCCGTGCAGCTCGTAACGCATGGCCCGACCGCCGAGCAGGTTGGCCACACCGCGTTTCACCTTTCGAGCGCTGGATCCGCAGAGCGCGAAGTGCAGTCCGCGGTTCTCGATGAGCCAGTGAACCTCGTCCAGGAGCGAGGGGACTTTCTGGATCTCATCGATGACGATCTGTTGGCGGGGCGCCGGCAGCTCCGCCTCGATCTCCTGCCGCAACAACTCGGGGTGAGCCAGGTAGCGCCGGAACTCCTCGGCCTTGAGCAGATCGACCCAACGGCCGCCGCCGTACAGCTGCCTCAGCAGCGTGCTCTTGCCAGTCTGCCGGGGCCCCCAGAGGAAGAACGTCTCGGTACCCGGCGGGGGGAGCGGCAGGCTTCTCTTGAACATGAACTACAATTTATCATGATATTTCTAGGTATCAATACGAAATTCTGAACCCTGCGTCGGCTGAGGCGGAACCAGGCAGAGCCGCGCGCCGAGCACGCGGTGATCGAGTCCGCTGGCGGCGTCGAGGGCGGCCACCCGATCCGGGCGCTCGCGTCGGAGTCTCAGCAGGCGGGTTCCGGCCCCATCGGGGTCGAAGCGGCGGGAGGCCTCGGGCCACCAGGGGGCGACGCGGGTGGCGAGCGGCTCGATGAAGAGCACCCCCACCCGGGGCGCCTGCTTCTCGAGCTGGGCGAGCAGCTGCTCCCGGGCGGGACCTGCGAGCTCGTTGAGCGCCCAGCCCAGCACGACGAGATCTCCCGGACGAAGCTGGGGGAGGCCTTCCGGAAGCCGGCGGCGCAGGGTGCGCCCGCGCAGCCGAAAGGCTCGGAAGGTGTGACGCGCCTCCGAGAGCGCCCAGCCCGAGACGTCCACGCCCAGGAGCGGGGGGCGACCTTCGCAGGCGAGGGCCGCGGCGGCCCCCGTCGCGCCCGTGCCGCAGCCGAGGTCGAGGATGCGACTCACCTGCTCCAGCCGAGCGCCTTGCTCCTGCAGGCCGTGCCACGTCGTCAGGAAGTGGAGCGGTGCGAAGTAGCTGGCGAGCGCCGCGCGCTTGGCGAGTCCATCCCGGGCCCGCAGCGTGAGGTCCACCTCGTTTCGACGCTCCACATAGAGGGTGGACAGCGCCCGGATCCCCCGCCCGACCTGGGAGGTACTCAGCGGGGGCTCGTAGCGGGCCGCCGCTCCAGCCAGCCAGCGGTCGAAGTGCTCCCCCAGGCGACCCCTCAGGGTGGGGGTCCCGGCGCCCGCCTCGTTAGCCCGGATCATTTCATGAAACCCTCTGCTGCGGACGCAGATCGCACCGGATCTTCGCGACCTCCTCCCTCCGGCCGCCTCGACGTACCTTCAGGTACGCCTTCGGCGACCTCCAGTCCGGGGGCCGCGAATCTCCGGCACGCTCTGCGCCCTCGCGACGAGGGATCA
>JBDLIK010000546.1:0-3135 GCA_039714895.1 Myxococcota bacterium
ATCGGTCGACGAGGTGTCGTGAACATCGAGCGCGAGGCGAAGCTCTCTGGATCGACTCACGACAAGGCTGTTCTCCTCCTCGAGGGATTCCTGCGCGATCGCTTCGCTCGCCAGAGACCTCTCTCGCTCTCGGCGTCGATCGCCTTCGAGCAATCCTATGGATTCGTAGAAGGTGACTCGGCGTCACTCGCCGAGCTGCTGGTCCTACTCTCGCGCATCGGCGATTTCGAGCTACGCCAGGATCTCGCGGTCACGGGCTCTCTGAACCAGGCGGGCGAAGTTCAAGCGGTAGGTGGCCTCAGCGAGAAGATCGAAGCCTTCTTCGACATCTGCTGTCGGCACCATCTCACGGGCGACCAGGGTGTGGTGATCCCGGCCGCGAATCGTGAGAACCTGGTCCTTCGCGACGATGTGATCGAGGCCATGGAAGCGGAACGGTTCCACGTGGTCCCGGTGCGAACGGTGGACGAGGCCCTCGAAGCCCTCACCGGCTACAGGGCAGGCGATGCCTTCGAGCCCGAGACGCTGAATCACCGGATCGACCAGGCCCTCGACCAGATGGCGAAGAGCCTGGCCGAGGCCGGTCCCGCCTCCCTCGCCCCGCGCGGTAGCGGCGGCGGAGAGGCCGAGCCACGTTGACCCGTCTGGACTAGCGCTCCCAGCGCACGCGCTCCCCGAAAGAAAGGAAGGCAACATCTCTCACTTGACGGCCCCTGCGGCCGACCCCCACTCCACCTCACCCAGCTCTGCGAGACTTTCTGGGAGCTTTCCGCAACCTCCTTGAACCTTGAGCTCGAGATGGGGGACCTTCGAGGGCGCCACCCCGTGCTTGAGCGACGGCGCCGAGCCTGCCGGGGCCGCCGAGGCGAGAAGCCAAAAGGGCAGGACCCTGGACTGGCGCGACGCCGCACCGTTTCGCGCGGACGTCGCACCGTAAACTCCATGACCCGCGCGCACGCGCGTGCGTACTGGTAACCGAACCCTCGGACGGCGGCGTATATGGACGTCATCGGGTTCACTGAGCCAGGCGGGGCGCCCCAGAGTTGCGCACTGGGTCAACGGTACGCGCGCGCGTCATGGGGTCACCGGGTAACGGGCGAGACTTCATGTCCGTTGACAGAGGGTTACGCCACCTGCTTCGATTCCGTGCAGGAGCCCAGGAGCTTCGCGGTGATGCGCCTTCCGGAACCCATCGACACGCCGCTCAGAACCGCCTTCGGCCTGCTCGTGCTACCGGCAGCGCTGATCCTCTACAGCGCCGCCGTGATGCTGCTTGCCCTCCGCGGAGCCCAGCCCGAGCGGATCCACTCGCTCTACGTGCGCTACGCGCGTCTCTGCACGCGGTTTGCCGGCACGAAGCTCGAGATCCACGGGCTCGCGAACATCGAGCCCAGCCAGCCCTACGTGGTGGTGCTGAACCACGAGAGCGCGCTCGATCCGGTCTACATCACGTTGGCGCTGTCGGACCTCGTGGTGCGCTTCGTCGCGAAGGCGCAGACAATGGCCATCCCAGTCCTCGGGCACGCGCTGCGCCGCACGGGAAACGTAAGCGTAGTCCGCACGGACACGGCGTACGACGTGAAGGAACTCCAGCGGGCCATGGCCCGGCGCCACCCGCGCGTCTCGTTCCTCTTCTGCGCGGAGGGCACGCGCTCGCGCGACGGGGCGCTGCACGCGTTCAAGATGGGGGCGTTCGCGACCGCGCTCGACTACCACCTCCCGATCCTCCCATGCGCCATCGCCGGCAACTACGCGATCTGGCCCAAGGGGACCGTGCGTCTGCGCCGTGGAATCGTGGTGATCGAGGTGGGTGCGCCGATTCCCATCGAGGGTCTCACCCCGGGCGACCGCGCCGCCTTGCGCGATCGGACCCACGAGGCCGTGGCGAAGCTTCGAGCGAGCGCTCGCGCGCGCCTGCGCGCCCGCGGCGTCGAGCCGGGCGGGATCGACTGAGCCGGTGCTCCACGCGACCGACGCCGCGCCCTCCCGCGGACTCTCGCTCCGTCTGGACCAGTACGTGCGCGCGTCATGGAGCCTGCGGTGCAGCGCCGCGCCAGTCCAGGGTCCGGTACCGCCCCGGCGGGTCCGCTGGAGAGGGGGCGCTCGAAGAACTTGCCGAGACGCGTGGCGGCGGACGCGCGTCAGCACGAGGGCTGGACCAGCAGGAGGGAGAGCAGTGCCATGGCGACCCAGCCGAGCACGCCGGTGAGGATTGCCTTTCGGGTGCTGAAGTCGAGGGCCTGGCGGATCGCGATGATGCCGGCCACGAGCACCCACACCATCACCGCGAGGCGGATCACCCCTCCCAGGACCGGGATGGCGGCGAGGACGTAGAGAACTCCGGCAGACTGGGCGAAGCCGATGGTTCGCAGCAGCTCTCCCCACGTCGCGGTGCCGCCCAGCAGCTTGTCTCCGATCAGGTAGGTCACACCTGACCACAGGAGCCAGCCGAGCAAAGCACCGATCAGCCCGCCGAAGAGACCCGCGGGTCCGCCCCCGGCTGCACCGATCGCCGAGGCGATCGCGGCCAGGGTAACGACCACCGCCGCCTGGGACGTAGCGCTCGCGTCCGCCTCGACCTCCTCGTAGAGCGCGACCTCGAGCTTCGCCGCAGCGATCATGCGTTCGAACAGCGATCGGGGGTGCGTCACCACCATTCCGGGTTCCTCCGTTGGCCGTGAGTATAGAGAGGCACGCCGCTCGCGATCAGGGGCCCGCGGCCACGTCGAACCCGAAGGAACGCCGGGACCAGACCTCGGCAGCAGGGCCGTCCGCATGGTGATGAAGAAGCAGGTGGGTGCAAGGTCCTGTGCGGTGAAGCCCTCTCGCCCTCCCCCTGGGATCTACCCGTCCGCGTCCTGCTCTCCGTGGCGGCGGAAGTGGGTGCGCGTGATGCTCTCCACCGTGCGCGCGACCTCGTCGTCGTCCAGCGGAGGACGGCAGTGAACGCGATTCCAGCACAGAATCAGCTCGCAGGCGACGGCGGGGTCGAGACCTTGCCACAGCAGATGGCCCGTAAACGACGCGATGGTGTCGTTGCGCTGGCCCTCGGGCACCATCTCGCGCACACGGCTGCGCCACCACGGGAGCGGATGGCCGGTGCGCGGCGCATCGCCGCGAGCGATCTCGAGCAGC
>JBDLIK010000547.1:0-3127 GCA_039714895.1 Myxococcota bacterium
AGGGCGCTCTTGGCTTGGAGGAGGAGACGCTCCTCGATGCGTTGGAGGAGTGTGAGGGGGTGGGGCTGGCGTCGGAGCAGGATGGACGCCTTCGCTTCGCACACGCCCTCTTCCAGGAGGCGCTCTACGACGCCATTCCGCGTCGCCGTCGCACGCAGCTTCACGGACGGGTGGGGCTGGCGATCGAGGCGGAGGAGTCCAAACGCCTGGACGGCTCGGCGGCCGCACTCTCCTTCCATTTCGGCCGCGCCGGCAAGAAGGGGCGGCAGAAGGCAATCGACTACGCGCGGCACGCGGGAGATCATGCCAATCGCCAGCTCGGGTTCGATGAGGCCGCCAGACACCATCGCGTCGCCCTCGAACGACTCGAGGCGAATGGGGAGTCACAGAGCCGGCGCGTCGGAGAGATCCTGGTGGCGCTCGGCAAGGCGCTCGAGTCCGGCGGCCGAGTCGAGGCGGCAGACGTTCGTGCCCGAGCGGTGGCCCTGGGGCGGGCTCTGGCGGATCCCGAGCTCGTGGTGCGGGCGATCGGGGACCTTCAGGATCCCCTCGACCCCCAGCCCTTCGGCGATGCCCTCGACGACGCGCTCCGACTCCTGGGAGGCGAAAAGAGCGCGATCCGCGCCCGCGCGCTCGCCCAACGGAGCTACATGGCCTACGCCAGCGGAGACCTCCAGGTGGGCTTGGAGCAGTCCGCTATGGCCGTCGAGGTCGCGCGAGCGGCAGGGGACCCCGAAGCGCTCTACATGGCCCTGACCGCCCGGGGGATACATGCGCCGCATACATCGGAGAACGAAGAGGGCAAGACCCTTCTCGACGAGCGTCTGGCTCTGGCACTCGGCAGGAACGACCTGCGCGACGAGTTCTACTCTCGCCTGGGACTCGCGGCCCGGTGCATCGAGGACGTCGATCCCGAGGGCTTCGAACGAGAGCTGGCCCGCTGCCGAGAGATTGCGGCCGAGCTTCCCGAGCATCCCGAGGCATACGAGCTCACCGAACTCGAGGCGGCGCGGGCTCTCTGGAAGGGGCAGCTCGACGAGGCAGAGCGGCTGAACGCGCGGGCGCTCGAGATGGGGCTCCGCTTCCAGTCCACCCAAGCGTTCGCTCGGGCGGGCGCTCGCACCGCCCTGCTGCTGGCGATGCGGGGGCGCTGGACGGTGCTCGAGAGGGCAGCGCGCGCGGCGGTGACGCAGCTGCCGATGATGGCGGGCCCCGGCATCCTCGTCGCGCTCGCGATCGTCGAGCAGGGGAGGGTCGAGGAAGGCCGTCTCGAGTTCGGCCGCATCGCGGCGGGAGATTTCGAGAACCTGAGGCGTGACGCGACCTATCGCTTGAATCTCGTGTTCCTCTCGGAGATCGCGGCCCGGCTCGGAGACACTGAGCGTGCCGCCCAGCTGCATCGGCTACTCCTGCCCTGGGAGAAGCGTTACATCACGGCGGGCCCCTCGGTGTACGTGGGGTGCGCGACTCGCTACCTGGGCCTGCTCGACGCGACGCTCGGACGCCTCGACGAAGCCGAACGCCGCCTGCGCCAGGCCACGCTTGTCGAGGAGCGCATGGAGGCGCGGCCGTGGGAGGCGTACGCGCGCTTCGACCTCGCGCGGGTCCTGGCTGACCGGCGCGGCGACCGCAACCTCGAATCGGCGCGCGAAGAGCTCGAGCGCGCCCTGGCGATCGCCAGACACGTCGGGATGCGGGGGATCCTCGAAAGGGCCCAGGGGTTCGCCTCCTGACTCTGCTAGGGCGGCGAGGACAGGTACTCCAGCTCCAGGATGGCGGCCCGCTCGGGCGTCCCGTCATAGGACCTGGCCGTGCGAGTGCCCGAGCCTGAGATCACCAAGACGAGCGCATTGCCCGCCGACCAGCCTGGACGATCGATGATCTCCTGCACCACCGCCGTCAGCTCGGGCGTGCGCTGGCCAGCCCCCGACGCCTTGCTGCCGGTCCACGGCGGCGGCTCCCAGACCACCGCCTGGTGGGTTCGCGGGCGGGACGTCACGTCGCCGTCCACCCGCACGAACGCGGCCGCGTCGTCCGAGGCCTCCCCCTCGACGGTGAGGCTGCTTGCCGTGCTGCCGATCTCGTCGGCAGCGAACTGGACGCGCGCGCCCAGGATCGTGACGCCGCGGGGAAGGTCGACGTCGCGGAAGCGCAGGCCCACGGCCTGGGATCGGCTCCCGTCTTCGGTCAGCTGCAGGCTGCTGCTCGCGAGGCTCACTGAGCCTCCCGACGAGATCAGCTCCTCGGCGTCGTCCTCGCTGGCGGCGACCTGCACGCTGAGCAAGACCGGCGTACAGCTTGCCGCGTCCTGGAGGTCGGTGGCGCCGTTGCAGTCGTTGTCGAGCCCATCTTCACAGATCTCGATCTGTGGCAGCAGGTCGACTCCACAGCGCACGGCACCGTCCTCGCAGCGGGCCGTTCCGGCGGCACAGACCCCCAGATAGCCCGTCACGCAGCTCTGGGAGCCGAACTCCTCGTCCACGGCGCCGTCGCAATCGTTGTCGATTCCATCGCACGCATCGACCACTCCCGGGTGCACGGATGCCTCGCGGTCGTTGCAGTCCACGTCGCAGGTGAAGCCGTCACCATCCGCGTCACCGCAGGGCTCGGCGTAGTCCAGCTCGAGGATCGCTGCCCGCTCGGGCTCTCCGTCGTAGGACTCTGCGGTCCGATGGCCCGAGCCCGAGATCACGAAGACCATCGCATTCCCAGCCGACCATCCCGGCCGGTCGACGATCTCCTGCACCACGTCTCGTAGCTGGCGCGTGCGTTGGTCCGGCCTGGAATCTCCTATGTTCGTCCACGGCGGCGGCTCCCAGACCACCGCATGGCTCGTCCTGGGGCGCGACGTCACGTCCCCCTTCACTTTCGCGAACGCCGAGGCGTCGTCCGAGGCCTCCCCCTCGATGGTCAGGCTCGTCGCCACGCTGTCCGTCTCATCGACCGTGAACTGGATGCGGGCGCTCAGGATCGTCGCGTCTCGCGGAAGGTCGACGTCGCGGAACCGAACGCCCAGGACCTGGAGCTTGCTCCCGTCTTCGGTCAGCTCCAGGTCCCCGCTCACGAGACTGATCGAGCCATCCGATGAGATCCGCTCCTCGGCATCGTCTTCGCTTGCACTCACCGC
>JBDLIK010000548.1:0-3119 GCA_039714895.1 Myxococcota bacterium
ATGGCGGAGACTTGCGATGAGCACACCTCTCCGTGTCCTGAGTGGGCTTGCCTTGGTGGCTGCGGTCGCACTCGGCGGCGCCGCCCTCTACGAGCGGATTCCTTGCGACCCGCGAGCTCCCGACATCTATCTGATCTCGATCGACACCCTGCGCGCGGACGCCACCAGCCCGTATCACGTTGAGCGTCGCACGCCCCATCTCCAACGCCTGGCCGAGCAGGGCGAGGTGTTCGAGCGCGCGGTGACACCAATGCCGCTTACCCGACCGGCACACTTCTCAATGTTCACAGGCCTGTACCCCCGCGAGCACGGAGTCATCAACAATGTAAACCGCCTTCCGACCCGACAGCTCGTGCTGGCGGAGGAGTTGAAGCGCAACGGCTACTCCACCGCTGCGTTCGTCTCGGCTCGACACATCGGCCAGAGCTCGGGGGCAGGCCAGGGCTTCGACGTATTCTCGGAGCCCGTCGGCCGGGTCCAGCGACGCGCAGAGGTTGCTGTTCGGGAGGCAAGCCAGTACGTCGCGACTGCGCCACTGGAAGAGCCGATCTTCTTGTGGCTCCACACCTTCGACCCGCACATGCCTTACGACCCCCCGGCGCGTTACCGGGATCATCTCGACCGGCAACTTGTGGCGAAGTACCCAAGTATGCGTTGGCCGATCATCGACCAGATCGCTGCCGACAACCATGGTGCGATCTCCAAGGAGATCCTCGATTACACAATTCGTCTCTACCAGCGCGAGGTAGAGTACAACGACGAGTGGCTCGGAAGATTTCTCGATGCCATCAACGAGCATCGAGATTTCAACGAAGCACTCATCATCCTCACCAGTGATCATGGCGAGTGCTTCGAGAACGGAATCTACTTCGAGCATCTCGGCCTCTTCGAGGGCGCCATCCATGTGCCGTTCGTCGTACGCTGGCCCCGGAAGCGCGTCGTCGGTCGCTCCAAGAAGCTGGTGAGTCACCTGGACATCGCGCCCACCATCTTCAAGGAGCTGGGCATTTCGAGCCAGATGAAGGTCTCCGGACGGGCGATCCAGGATCTCGGCGACGAGCCGCGCCGTCTCCTTCTGGAGCACCCGGAAGGTTTCGACTGGCGTCCCCGCGTCGTCAGGATGGTGGGCGATGACCAGGTAACACACATCCTTGCCGCACAGGAGAGGCTGGGCCTGATCACGGACGATTGGAAATACCTCCGCACCGACGGGACGGTCCACGAGCTCTACGCGATGACTCCCAGCCCTGACGAGGAGCGGAACCTCGCCGAGCGTGAACCGGAGCTCGTGGCCGAGCTCTCCCGACGGCTGGACGAGCAGCTTCGGGCACACGTACGCCAAGTGCTGCTCCCACGCCCAATCGACGCCGACCTGCGCGAGACTCTAGAGGCCCTCGGGTACACACACTGAGCCTCCCGAGGACCTCCCCCTCAGGGAACTTCTCCCGTTTCCGTACTACTGCCGTACTTCGGTGCCTTCGCGACCTCGGGCTCACAGCAGAGCGCTGGAAAGTCCTTTCGACTTCGGGGAGTTCCCCTGGCGCCCCCGGCACGACTCGAACGTGCGACACCCGGTTTAGGAAACCGGTGCTCTATCCACCTGAGCTACGGGGGCGGGGGGGGAGATCGTAACAAAAGCGGGGGCTTCGACTCCACCGACCACAGAGGCGGCCGAGCCTCCCGGGACCCATTGACCGCCACCCGCAGCGGTCCCTGTACCTGTGGCACCCGCCTTGGCCTCCATGGCCGCCGAACCACTCCTCGACCAGGGGAGGCGCGCCCGATTGAAGTAGGCATCACCAGCAGCAGTCAGGCGAGCTGTGCCCCCGGGTGGTGATCCAGGCGGGTCCGCCGGAAAGCACGCCCTCTCGAACTCCGCCTCCGACGCGCTGAACGAGGCCTACGAGGCACTCGTGCGCGACCTCGAGAACGCCACGCGCAGCGGCGTGTTCACACGCAGTCGGGATGCCCACGGCGCGGGTGATTCGCCCCCCGACCCGCGCGGGGCGCGATCAGTTCGCCGACTGTCGCCGGGGAACGAACGTCCCGCCCAGAAGAGTCATGGGTACGAGGAGCGCCAAGAAGATCAGGTGGTACCAGACCGGCATCAACGACCAAAGTCCGGCCTGAATGAAGATCCCGGTCGCGAGCAGCAGTCCGGCGTTGCCGAGGAGCGCGGCGCGCGCTCGCTCTCCGCCCGTGATCGCGGCAGCTACACCCCCGGCAAGAGAGCAGGCGATGCTCAACGCCAGCACGCCCAGCAGAGTGCCGGTCTCCGTGAAGGCATCGCCGGCCGCCATGACCTCGCCAGATTCCGCGAAGACCGTCGCGTTCACGGTGAGCCAAATCGCGGTCCAGACGACATATCCGACGATTGCGCCGATGATCATACGCATCATGGCCAGTCCCTTCGTTGCCCCAGATGTAGCGGGTCACCCGCCTGCAAAGCGAGCCGCCAGCGCACCGAGGAGTCCGCCCCAGGCCCTGTCGAAGTAGTCGTAAAGCTTGTCCCAATCGTCGCCTTGGCCCCAACCCAAGTGTGTCAGGCGCACCTCGACTTTCTCCTCGTCGAGTTCCTGGAACTCGATCACAACCCACGTGTGCTTCCCGCGCAGGTCGCCGAAGTTCGGGGGCGCGTTCCACGAGAAGCTGAGCATTCGCTGCGGCAGGTAGGACAGCACCTGGCACGTCTCGCCGCCGCGCTGCCCCTCGGGCGCGTCGCCGGCGAAGTACAACTCGAAGGCGCCAGCGATCTCGAGCTCGATCTCGGAGTCCACTCCCAAGAACCCCTTGATCCCCTTCGAGGTCGTCCACGAGCGCCATACCTCAGCCAGCGGAGCGGTGACTACGACCTCCTTCCTGACTGCGCGCGCATTCGGACCAAGGTTCTTCTTGCGATCGTCGTTAGACACGGCCTGCATCCCGGGCTTCCTGGCTCGCCCACGGAAGCATACACCGCCTACTGCACCCTCACTTATTACCAATTGCCGCCGGATCCAGAGATGGGTCCGGCGGTTTTCGTTTGCGCCCGGTCTTCTTTCTTCCCCGGCAATGGCGCACAATTCAGGCTCATTCGGGAGGGAGATGAAACGATGGCGGCACCGCTATTTCTGGACGAG
>JBDLIK010000549.1:0-3118 GCA_039714895.1 Myxococcota bacterium
CGACGAGGCGGGCATCGACGTGGTCCACGGGCATTCCTCTCACCATATAAAGGGCATCGAGGTCTACTCGGGCAAGCCCGTCCTCTACGGTTGTGGCGACTTCCTCAACGACTACGAGGGGATCGAGGGACACGAAGAGTTCCGCAGCGATCTGGCCCTCATGTATTTCGTGACCTTCGACCCGTCGGCGGGAAGGCTCGTTCGCCTCGAGATGACGCCGCTCCGGATTCGCCGCTTCTGCTTGAATCGTGTCTCGAGAGAGGAAGCGCGCTGGCTACGGGATACACTCCACCGCGAGTGCGCGAAGCTGGGGACGCGAATCGAGTCGACTGCGGACCACCGCCTGAGGCTCGGCTGGCCGCATGGGGTGCCGTGATCGCGCGGTCCTGCACTGGTGAAATGTAGAAACCGGGCTGCCGAACGGGAAGAAGGATCGGATCAGCGAAGCCATCCCCCTGGGGGACTCGAGGGGGTTCCTGCCGCCACCGATTCGATCGTCCATAGGGTGGCCGGGCGTGATGAGCCCACTCACGCGGCTTCACGGACAGCGGAGTGTCGGTGCGAGCGATCGCAGATCGCTTCGAGCCCTACGCCTAGCGCTTTCTACCCCGGATCCGCTCGCGGAGCCCATCGAGTTCTCGGAGGAGGCCATCTTTTGCCTCGACCCCAAGATGCTCGAGTTGCTCTCCCAGGTCCCGCACGCGGTCGCCCACGTCGCGGGCGATCTCGCGAGCACGCGCGCCGCGCTGCGCCATGGCGAGCTCGCGCCGAGCGCCCTCGGCGAGATCGCGGAGCTCCTCGGCCAGCTCGGCCAGCACGTCATCGAGCGCGACGATTCCCAGCAGCTTGCCGTCGCGAACCACGGGAACGCGGCGGATGCCCCTTGCGGACATGAGCTCCACGACGCGATCGAGGGGATCTGAGGGGGCCGCCGTCTGAAGCGGCTGGCTCATGACCTCAACAGTGGAGGTCGCTCCCGCGTCCAAGCCTTCCGCGACGATGCGTTCGAGTAGGTCGCGGTCGGTGACGATGCCCACGGGGCCTCCGTCTCGCAGGACGACCAGCGAGCCCACCGCTCGTGCCTTCATCGCATCTGCCGCGTCCCGCGCGGGAGCCTCCGCCGGAATCGTCGCCACGCCCTTCTGGTAGTGCTCGGCCACCGTCGTCATGACGCCCTCCTACTCCGGGTCTTTCGGGGATTGGCTGCGGACCGCGACCGCCAGCCCGCCCAGCTCGGCTGCCGCGAGCGAGAGCAGATCGTCCGCCGCGACGATGCCGACGAGCTGGCCCTTGTCGTCTACGACGGGGAGGCGCCGCACCGCGTGGCGACGGATCATCCGAGCGGCGTCCCGCACGGGGGCGTTCTGTTCGACGGTGACGAGCGGCCGGGATGCGATCTCGTCGATCCGCAGCGAGCCTGGATCGAGCCGGTTGCAGAGGGTCTCAAGCACGAGGTCTCGGTCCGTGACGATGCCAATGAGGCGGCCGTCCGCCACCACGGCCAGAGAACCCAGTCCCTCGTTCTTCATGCGCTGGGCTGCGACGCGAACCGTCTCATCGCCGCGGATGGTGGCCGCGGGCTTCACACAATAGTCGCCGATCGGCATGCCAGTACCTCCTCGGCGCACGCAGGCGGGCGCTGCCGCTCCCTTGGGGAGACAGCAGGTTCCGTGCCAACGGAACTTCGGCCGGGGCTGGTCGGGTGCGCCAGCTCGGAAGCGCGAGGCGGAGAGGGACGACTAGGCTGGAAGCCTCTCCCTTCCCCCCGAAGGGATCACCCCTCTCGAGGCGGGGGGGCTACGACGGTCGTGGCTTGGGGCCCCTCCCGACCCGGCTCCACGTTGAGGGCGACCCGATCGGCCTCCTCGAGCCGGTCGAAGTCCAGCCCCTCCTTCACCGCATTGCGATGGAAGTAGACCTGCTCCCCAGCGTCGGTCAGGATGAAGCCGAAGCCCTCCGCCCGGAAGATCCGATCCACGATCCCGAGGCAGGGCGGCTCGGGGGACTGTGTGCGGCTCAGATCGCGGCGCTTCCGACGTAGCCGGTGGACCTCGCGCTCGAAGGCGTCCAGCGTCTCGTTGAGAGCGAGCCCGAGGTCCGGCCGCGTGCGAGCCGCCACGATTTCTCGGCCGCGGGCTTGGCACGTAATCCGCACTTCCTGACCACCGTGGTGGTGGTGACGAGTCTGGTGGCCTGTGATTCGGAGGTCGATGAGGTCATCGTGGCCTTCGGAGAGCAGCTCGAGTCGCGCCTCGATCTCCGCTCGTTCCGCCTCGTCCAGGTCGCCCAGCCCGACCCAGTGGATCTCCACGACGCCTCCGGCGCGGGGCACCCGCCGCACCTCGGAGGCAGAGCAAGACCTGTGCCACGCCCTCGCTTGACCGAGCACTCTCTCCCCAGGACCGAGCGATCGCGATGAGGGATCAGGAATGCGTCGCCTTCCTCCAGTGGGCGCTGCCTCGGCTCGGCTTGCGCTGGCCCGGTTTTCGACGGGTACGCCGGCAGGTCTGCAAGCGCATCTCGCGCCGGATGACCGAGCTCGGGCTGTCGGATACCGCCGCCTACCGCGCTCGTCTCGAAGCCGACCCCGCGGAGTGGTCGGTGCTCGACACGTGCTGCTGGATCAGCGTCTCGCGTTTTTACCGCGATCGTGGGGTGTTCGAGGACTTGGCAGGTGCGATCCTGCCCGAGCTCGCCCGCGCGGCGATCGCCCGAGGACGGCGCGCCCTATGCGTCTGGAGCGCGGGCTGCGCCTCGGGCGAAGAGCCCTACAGCCTGAGACTCGCCTGGGACTTCGCCGTCGCGCCGGCTCTCCCTGGCGCAGGGCTTCACATCCTGGCTACCGAGGCGAGCCCGGCGCTGCTGGCGCGCGCCAAGCGCGCCGTGTACGCGGCCAACGTTCTCAAGGAGCTGCCTGCTGGCTGGCGTTCGAACGCCTTCGACAGGCTCGATGGAAGCTACCGACTTCGCGAAAGCTTCTGCTGCGGCGTGCAGTTTCGCCAGCAAGACATTCGGAAGGAGATGCCCGCCGGCCCCTTCGATCTGATCCTGTGTCGAAACCTCGCCTTCACGTACTTCGAGCCGGACCTGCAGCGCGCGATCCTGGGAAGGCTCGTGA
>JBDLIK010000550.1:0-3113 GCA_039714895.1 Myxococcota bacterium
GAGAGCGAGGCGATCGCCGAACGCCTCGGCGACCGCGCCTCCCAGGCCGTCCTGCTGGCTGCCCGGGCCGCGCACCTCACCACCGTTGACCGGGTCCCGGACGGGCTCGAGCTCTCCCGGCGCGCCGATGCGCTCGTCACTCCCGAAGACGACCGCGACGTCTGGGCCGCCATCAAGAGCGGTCTGCTGCACAACCTGGCGGTTCGCGGCGAGCTCGAGGAGGCAGCCCGTGAGAGCCAGCGGCTCGTCGAAGAAGTGGATCCTCCCGATCTCTCCCTCGGTCTCCCGGTGATCGGCTACAGCGCTTACACGCACTGGGGCATGGTGCGGGCCTGGACGCTGGGCTTCCTGGGCCGGCTCGAGGAGGCGAGGGGCGAGATCGCGCGCGCGCTCACCCTGGCCCGCGACTCGTCGCAGCGGGAGATGCTGGCCTTCTGCCTGAGCCTCGACATCTGGCTCGCAGACGCTGCGGGGCACGAGCTGAGCGCCGAAGAGCGACCTGTGGACCAGACCGCCTTCGCCGCCATGGAGATCGCGGAAGAGCTCGGGAGCCCCTACTCCCTCGTCATCGCCCACCGGGATCTCGGCACGGCCCATCTCGCGGCCGGTCGGCCGGGTGAGGCCATCGCGGCATTGGAGCGGAGCGTCGAGCTGGCGAACGAGCACCGGATCGGTCTCGACATGGAGCCGTGGTCTCTGGCTCGCCTGTCCGGGGCTCACCTCGCCGCGGGGGAGAGCGAGCGGGCCGTCGCGGCCGCTCAGCAGGCGGCGGCGCTGGCCGATGCGCGAGGCGTCCGCATGTTCGCGCCCCTCGCGAGGCTGGCGCTCGCCCGGGCGATCCTCGCCCGCGAAGCGCGCGACGGCGGCGATCGGATCGAGGAGGTACTCGGAGAAGCCGAGGCCCTGGTCGCACAGACTGGGGGTCGGGTGATCTCGCCCGGGATCGTCGAGTGCCGCGCCGAGCTGGCGGGCGCGCGGGACGAGCCGGCGGAGCGCGAACGCCTGCTGCGGGACGCCCAGGCACTCTACGCCGAGGGCGGCGCCGATGGCCACGCGGCGCGGGTCGCCGAGCTCCTGTCCGCCTGACACGGGAGGCGCGCGATGCGCAGGGTCAGTCGAAGAAGCGGAACCAGACGATGGCTGTCGTTCCCGAACCGGCTCTGATTCACCTCCTCGCCATCGGCCTCCTCGGACTCTTGCTCCGCGAGAGGTGTGGCCAGGGGCGGACTGCGAACCTTCGTCATCCGGGGCGGGTTTGCGGACCTGAAGGTCACACGTTCGAGTCGTGTGCGGCCCGAGCGAAGCTTCGGGATCCGTCGATAGCGCAGCAGTGCACGCATCTTGCGGCTGTAGGGCGAGCCGGGAGCACCCATCAGGCGGAGCGGCGCTCATTCAGGAAGCGGGGTCGAGGAAGTCCTTGAACCCGTACGGGGCGTGAGGCCCGAAGCAGAGCTGCTCGAGCACGCCGACGCCGGTGCGGCCCCCGCAGCGGGCCCTCACCACCTGCTGGACGTGCTGGTTCTCGAGGGCCATGGGGTCGAGCTCGGCGCTCTTCCACGACTCGCCGCCCACGGCCAGCTCCCCCTTCCAGCGGCCATGACCCCACTCCGGGTGCGAGTAGCCGATGCCCTTCATGGGGAAGCAGAGCAGGGGCTCGAAGTCGAGCTCGAGGCGCTCCCCGGACGCCTCGAGCAAGGCGAAGCTGGCACTCTCGATCCGCCGGGTTCCGGACTCGAACCGCAGCCGATGCTCGAGGGCGACCGTCTCGCGCAAGCCGGGATCCTCGACACAAGGGATCTCCTCGGGGGTGTCGTAGACCGGGACGATGGCGCCGTGCTGGTGCCAGGGCTGACCTCGCTCGTCCTCGAAGATCCCGAAGTGGGTGCAGCGGTCGTCCCAGTGAATCGGCGCCCACAGGAAGAAGATCTGAGGCATGCGCAGGCCCGGTGCGCCCCCCACCTCCGGCTCGCCCACGGGCCGGACCCCCCAGGAACGGTCCTTGGTGCCGTAGACCCGGGCCGGCTCGATGGCGAGGCGCTTGCCCGCGTAGCGGATCTCGCCGTGCCAGCGGCCGAACTGCGCGAAGCGCGTGGAGTCCATGAGGACGCGCATTCCCTGCTGCAGGCGTTGGCGCCCTTCGTCGACGCTCGCGGTCCGGGCGAGGAACTCGAGATCGCACTCGATGCCGGTCTCGTTCGGCTCGAGGATCACCTTGAGGCGGCGCATGGGCTCGACCACCTCGATCCGAAACGGACCGACGGCGGTCTCGGCGGGGTCCGAGGGCGCGCGGCGGGAGGCGTGGAAGGCGTGCTGCTCGCCATCGCGCAGGATGCTCAGGCCGCAGTCGAGGATCCCCCGGTGCGGGTAGAGCCCCATGCCCACGCCGAAGTAGAACTCACCGTCCTCCGCGTAGCCGTTGAACCAGTAGCGGTCGTAGGCATTGCGATCGCTCGTCGCCGGATGGGCGATGGGCTCGGGAGTCTGGTGGATGGGGTAGTCGTCGAAGCGGCTGAGCATGATCGGCCTCCTCCACGGGCAGCATAGTGCAGCCAGGACCCGCAAGCCGGATCGTGGTCCTGCCGACGCGGGCGAAGACCGGCTGGATCAGGCGACGAGGGCGTCGATCTCCGTCCGCTCGGCCTCGCTCATGCGCCAGCCACAGGCGGCGGCGTTTGCCTTCGCCTGCTCGGGTCGGGTGGCTCCCGCGATCACCGAGCGGACGGCGGGGCTCGAGGCGAGCCACGAGATGGCCAGCTCGAGGACGCCGTGTCCGTGCTCCGCGGCATGGCTCCGCAGGCGCTCGAGCTTCTCGAGCGTGTCGTCGTCCAGGAAGCGGGAGCGCTGATCCTCGGGCATCCCGGACAGCCGGCTCCCCTCGGGCAACTCGGCGCCCCGGTGATACTTGCCGCTGAGCAGGCCGGACTCCAGCGGAAAGTAGGGGATCAGTCCGACGCCGCGCTCTACGCACGCTGGGATCACCTTGGGCTCCGGCCCCCGGTGGAGCACGCTGTAGCGGTTCTGCACCGTGCGGAAGGGAGTCAGGCCCCGGGCGCTCGCCCGATCGTCGGCTTCGCGAATGCGGCCCGAGCCGAAGTTCGAGCAGCCAATCTCGC
>JBDLIK010000551.1:0-3109 GCA_039714895.1 Myxococcota bacterium
CTTCGTTCTGAGGGAGACGCGGGATGTGGACTTCCTCGTTACATACCACTGCAAGATCGCCGAGGAGCTCCAGGTCGACGTGATCGACCGGGTCTGGTATGGCGGTGCCAGCGACGAGGGCGACTGGGAAGAGGTGACCCGGCGCATCGAGCTGAGCTCGTTCCCGGAAGGCTCCATCGTGATCGACTTCGTAAAGCCCGGGGACGGTAAGCGGGTGTGGCGAGGTGTGGCCCAGGGTTGCGTTTCCCCGGATGCGACCCCGGAGCAGCTCAGGGACATTGTCGATCGCTCCGTGTATCAGATTCTGGACGAATTGCCTCCGGGGGACTGATGCTGGTGGACGAGGCTGTGGTACCCGCTTCCGCGCAGGTCCAGCGGACCCGCCGCCTCTACCGACGATTCGCGCCGTTCTACGACGCTTTCCGCACGATCTGGAGCCGGTGGACGCGACCCGTCGAGGAGGATCTCGACCGCCTCTTCCGCCAGCGCATCGGCCCGGGTGCCCGCATCCTCGAGCTCGCTCCGGGTACGGGCATCAACATCGAGCGTCTCCTCCGCTGCTCCCCCGGATTCGGCTCCTATCTCGGCATCGACTCCAGCGAAGAGATGCTGGCCCGTGCTCGCACGAGATCGCGCGGTGACGAGAGGATCGACCTGCGTGTCGGCGATGCGACCGACCTGAAGGACGTCGCCAACAGCTTCGATTTCGTTGCTTCCACCTGGCTCCTCTCGCACCTCGATGCTCCAGCCGCAACCGTCCGTGACGCGCTGGGGAAGCTCGCCCCAGGTGGGACCGCGGTCTTCGTCTTCTTCACCGCGCCCCGCTCCAGGCTCCTGCACGCGGCTCTTCGCGCGCTCCACGGTCCGTTTTCCTACCAGCTGGTCGACGCCGAGCCGATCCGCGAGCTGCCGGGCTTGGAGCAGCTCAGCACCTGCGCAGGCGGGATCGCGACCCTGGCAGTCTTCCGAGCTCCCGCGGAGCCAGCGTCGGGCCATTAGATCCAGCATGGGGCCAGCAAGGCCTCGAGGGCCAATCAGGGTGCCGGCTGCCGGAGGGTCTCGATGATCGCTTCCACCTGGGCGTCGCTCAGACCGAAATCCGGCATCGCCGTCGCCGGATTGTGCTCCCGCGGCTCGAGGATCTGGAGCCGGATCCAGTCCTCCCCCCGACGCTCGAAGACGGTGTCGAGGCTCGGTCCGACCTGACCCCCCTGTGCCCCGATCGTGTGGCAGCCCCGGCAGCCGTATGCCTCGATGAGCTCGGAGCCGGAGAGCGCTACCGGAGGTCCACGCCTCCTGAGCGGCTCCGGCGCCGGATTGTTGCTCGCCTTCAAGAAGGCCGCGATCGCCCGCGCCTGGCCCCCCGGGATGCCCCCGATGATCCGCATGTGCTGGATGACGATCGGCCATTGGCGATCGTCGAGCTCCCGGGGAGAGCGCGGGTTGTGACAGCGCCCGCAGTTGTCCGAGTAGAGCTTCGCGCCGCGCGCGATCTCCGGCCGGGGGCCCTCGGCCCACCCCGCTGGAGCCAGCAGGAGGAGCACGGCCAGAGCGCCGGTGATGACCGAGAATCGTCGCCGCATGCCTTCCCCCTTTCTAGAAGCCGTAGGCCCACTGGACGAGGAATCGGTCATCTCTCACAGCTTTGCTGTTGAACTCGTAGGTGAACTTCACCGGCACCGACTCGAAGATCCAGTAGTTGAGACCCAGGGAGAACTGGTTGCGGTTGAGCGCCGTCAGACCTCGGATCTGTCCCCAGCGGATCACGGGCTCCAGCTTGCCCAGCTGACCCAGGAATCCGCTCGTCTGCGGGAACTCGTGCCGCAGACGATAGGCTGTCTGCAGCCAGTAGCCCCAGACGTCCGGGTTGCTGCCGCTTGCATTGCGCGACTTCCTCACGAACTCGCCGCGCACGTCGAGGCCACGCCACCAGTACGAGACGTCGGTGCCCAGCATGTTGAAGCGGCCCGGGCTGCCTCGTGTGCGCCCCGTCAGGTACGACACCCCCAGCTCGAGGTTCCGGATCGGCAGGAACCCGACCCGACCTCCCACAGCCTTGTTGTTGTTGTCATCGGGCACGTTCGGGAACTGGAGCGCGAGCTGCTCCGCCTCCCCACCTCCGCCGGCCCCGTGGCCACCTCCCATCTCGGTGGTGGGCCCGTTGCCCGCGTAGAGAGCGTAGTTGAGCTTCGACTCCTCGTTCCAGAGCTCTGTGCCCCCGCTCAGCATCAGGCCGACGTCGGAGAGCACCGGCTGGATCGCCGGCGCGGCTCCGTGGCCTCCGTAGATGGGAGGCGCCGAGACCATCTTGTTGATCCAGTCGGGATGCAGGCGGTTGCCAAAGATGTTGAAGGGCAGCAGGAACTTCCCGGCAGACACGGTGAGCCAGTCATTGAGCAGGTAGTCGATCGTCGCGTACTCGAGGTCGACCTCCGTCTCGGTCTCGGTCTCGAACTCGAGGTCCGCCTCGTCGAACTGGCCGTCCCCGTCCTCGTCATGGAACTCGACGTTCTCGAGACGGGTTGCCTTGTTGATCGTCAGCTGCAACTCCGCGTTGAAGTGGAGTCGCTCGGTCATGGCGAAGTGGAAGATGGGGTTGAAGCGGAGGTCGAAGGTGGAGGCGCCCCCGAGGCCGTCCCCATCGTCCTGGGCGTCCCGGTAGGTCACCCCGGCGTAGCCGCTCATGGTGAGCTTGCTGAGTGGCGACGCCTCGAAGGCCTCGATGCGCCGGTCCACGTACTCGGGGGTCACGCCTCCCACGGCCCCCGTCTGCTGCGCGGCCGAGAGCTCCGCCTCGAGGGCCTGCACGCGGTCGCCGCTCTGCCGCTGCTCGTCCCGCACCTGCTGGAGCTCCCGGCGCAGCTCCTCGATCAACGCTCCCTGCGCCTGGACGGCCTCCTCGAGGTCCTGGGCGGCGAGTGCTGGTAGCGCAAGCCACCACCCAAATCCAAGGATCAGAAGGGAGACTCCCGGCCGGACGCCTCTCTGCATGGCACCTCCGTTCCGCCTGCTCCCATTTCTACGGAAGAGACGTTCCATCGGGGACCTGCTCGCGAAATTCTTGCGCGAGTTTCCGGAGCAGATCGTCCAAAACCGTGAACCGGCGCGT
>JBDLIK010000552.1:0-3100 GCA_039714895.1 Myxococcota bacterium
GCGGCTCCCTCGTGCTCTGCGCCATCAGCACCGCCATCGGCTTCTACGCGTTCGTGCCCACGGACTATTCGGGCGTGGCCGAGCTGGGTCTCATCGCGGGCACCGGGATGTTCATCAGCCTGGTCTGCACGCTTACCCTGCTTCCGGCGCTGCTCTCCCTGGGGCGCCGCAAGGCGGAGGGCCCGGGGAGCGTGCGGGTCTCGCGGTTGATGCTCCCGCGCTTCCCCGAGCTCCACCCGAAGGGGGTGATCGCGGCAGCGGTGCTCCTGGCGCTCGTCGCTCTCGCCACGGTGCCCCGGCTTCGCTTCGACGCGAGCCCGCTCTCCGTCCGCGATCCCGGCGTCGAGTCGGTGCAGGCCCTGCGGGATCTCCTGGCCGACTCGACCACCTCTCCCTGGGGGATCGAGGTGCTGGCCCCCGACCTCGAAGGCGCCCAGGAGATGGCGCGTCGGCTCGACGCGCTTCCCACGGTCTCGAGCACGCGCACCCTGCTGGACTTCGTGCCCGTCGACCAGCAGCGCAAGCTCGAGGTGCTCACGGAGATCTCCTTCTTCATGGGATTTCCGCCGGAAGGGAGCGAACGTCCCGCGCCGAGTGAGGCGGAGGTGCGGCAGACGCTCGGCCGACTGCGCGAACGGAGCGACCTCGTGGCGAGGACCCACCCGGACCCGGAGCTCGCGGCCGCCTCCCTGGAGCTCGGCCTTGCCCTCGAGGCCATCGGGCGCGAGCCGGACCGCACGGGGGCTCGGCTTGAGAGACTGGCGGCCGCGCTGCTTCCGCCCATGACGAGCAGCATCCGCCGGCTCGAGCGGGCGCTGTCGCCGGAGCCGGTGGGGCTCGAGGGTATCCCGCCCTCCCTCCGCGGTCGTTTCGAATCCCGGAACGGGCAGCTGCGCGTGCAGGCGTTTCCCAAGGCGGATCTCGACGACAGCGGCGCCCTCGAGGTCTTCGTCGCCGAGGTGAACCAGGTCTCCTCCGGGGCGTTGGGAGGGGCCGTGCGGATCGTGGAGTCGAAGCGACACATCACCAAGGCCTTGCGCCAGGCGCTGGCGGGCGCCGTCGTCGCCATCGCCGCGCTGCTGTGGCTGCTCTGGCGGCGGCTTCCGGACATGCTGCTGGTCATGACGCCGCTGCTGCTGGCGGCGCTCTTCACCTGCGCGTTCTCGGTGCTCGCAGACGTGCCCCTCAACTACGCCGACGTGATCGTGTTGCCTCTTCTGCTGGGGATCGGCGTGGACAGCGGAATCCACCTGGTGCACCGCTGGCGTCTGGGGGCCACAGACCTGCTGGGGACCAGCACCGCTCGAGCGGTGCTGTGGAGTGCCCTCACCACCGTGGCGAGCTTCGGGACCCTGGGCCTCTCCTCACACCGGGGCATGGGAAGCCTGGGTCAGCTCCTCACGGCGGGCGTCGCCATCACGCTTCTGTGCAATCTGGTCCTGCTTCCGGCACTCCTGGCAGCACGCGGCAAGCGGGATCGAAGCGTACGGGAGGCTAGCTGAGTGCGAAGCTGGCGACGGCTTCGGCAAAGCCCTCGGGGTTGTCCGTCATCACCGAGTGGCCGGCCTGAGCGACGAGGGCGAGGCGGCCGTTGGCGAGCACCTCGTCCACCATGCGATCCGCCACCTCGGGCGAGAAGATGTCGGATGCGGCGCCGCGCACCACCAGCGCCGGACAGGTCACCTTCTCCAGAGCCTTCCAGAGGCGACGCACCGTCTCCCGCTCTCGGGCCGAGGCCTCGTCGGGGCTGGCCTGGGCGGCTCGGCGATGGAAGGCGGGGTCGGTCTTGCGCTCGTAGCGGCCGTCGGCACGGAGGCGCAGCCCGGTTCGTGCCATGCGGGCGAGGGCTGCTGGCTTCGCCGCCGGATAAGCGTGGGTGAGCATCCGCTCGTATTCGGCAACGGATGCGAAGCTGGCATCGCCGCGCTCGGCGAGGTCCACCTGGATCCGCACGACGCCGCGGGAGTCGAGCTCGGGGGCCGAGTCGACGATCACCAGACCCGCCAGGCGATCGGGATGACGCCCGGCGTAGAGGGTGGCGACGCGACCGCCGAAGGAGTGTCCGCAGAGCACCAGGCGATCCACGTCCAGCGACTCGAAGGCGGCTTCCAGGTCGGCGAGGTGATGGTCGTAGTCGTAGAGTGCTTCGGCATGGCGGTCGGAATCGCCGTGGCCCCGCAGATCGAAGGCCAGGGTGCGGTAGTGGGGTGCGATCGTCGGGGCAAAGTCCTCCCAGATGTGGGCGTCGTTGCTGAAGCCGTGGAGCAGCACGAAGGGCACGCCCTCCTCACTCCACTCCAGGAGGTGAAGCTCGACGCCTTCGGCGCCCGGAACGCGGCGGGATCGGGGCTGCATCTGACCGGCATCCTAGCTGCGACGCAGGTCTCTGTGCCCTGGTGGCCCTGTGAGGCCATGTTATCTTGATTGGTCCGACCTCGGACCTCGGATGTCTGAGATCCAGGTGGTTTTTTGACCACATCATGATGGATCCCCAGAAAAGGAGCTCCCAACAGATGGGATGGCTGCCATGGCTTCGAGCCCTCTCGAGCCCCTGACGGCGTTTCGCCGCGCCGATGGCGTCTTCGAGCAACTCCGCTCTCGAATCCTCTCCGGCGTACTCCCCCCCGGGGAGCAGCTCCCCAACGAGCGTGAGCTCGCGGCGGCGCTGCACGTGAACCGCGCGTCGGTGCGGGAAGCCGTGAAGCGGCTCGAGTTCCTGGAGCTCGTGGAGGTGCGGCACGGCCACGGCACCTTCGTCTGCGAGCTCGGCGACTCCTCCGCGCTCCAGCTCGTCGAGGCCCTGCTCCGCGACCGCCACACCCTCACTCGCGATCTCCTGCGGCAGATCCTCGAGTTCCGCCGTCACATCACCCTGCAGGTCGTCGAGCTGGCAGCCTGCCAGCGCACCGCCGAGCAGCTGGAGAGGGCCCGCGAGCTGATCCGCCGCGAGGAACAGGAAGGCGGGGACCCCAAGAAGGCGCTCGAGCTGGACATCGCCATGAACGGGCTGCTGGGCGAGGCCACCGCCAATCTGATGTACCAGCTGGTCACCAATCTCTTCACCCGTCTGATCCGCCGCCTCGGTCCCCTGTACTACGAC
>JBDLIK010000553.1:0-3096 GCA_039714895.1 Myxococcota bacterium
CGCGCCGCAAGCGCCGACAGGCGCGCGCAGCGAGCCGAAGGCGAGCGAAGGGGCGGGAAGCCGGGGCTACGCCCCGGCGGGCCCCGCCGGATCGCCGTCGCGCAGGATCCCCGCTTTCAGGAGCACCGCGGCCCGCAGGGGCATCCCGAGCGCCCGGAACGCCTGGAGGCGGTGGCTCGAGCCGTGGACGAGCGGGCCGCGCGGCTCACGCCCGTGGCCCCCCGCTCGGCGTCCGACGCCGAGATCCTGCGGGTACACGGCGCGGAACACCTGGCAGCGCTCTCCGAGGCGGTGCGCCGGGCACCGGCCCGCCTCGACCCGGACACCTTCGTCTCCGCTGAGAGCCTCGCGGTGGCGCGGCTGGCAGCCGGAACCACCGTCGAGCTGGCCCTGGGGATCGCCGGGGGACGCGCCGACGCCGGCCTGGCGGCGGTGCGGCCGCCGGGACACCACGCCGAGGGCTCCCGGGCCATGGGCTTCTGTCTGCTCAACCACGTGGCCATCGCCGCCCGTGCCCTTCAGGCCGACGCCGGGCTCGAGCGCATCCTGATCGTCGACTGGGATGTCCACCACGGCAACGGCACCCAGCACAGCTTCGAGGACGATCCCTCGGTGCTCTACGTCTCGACCCACCAGTTTCCCTATTACCCGGGCACCGGCGACGTCTCGGAGGCCGGCCGCGGCCGAGGGGAAGGAGCCACGCTGAACGTGCCGTTGCCCGCCGGCTCTGGGGACCCGGAGCACGTGGGCGCCCTCCTCCGCATCCTGGTTCCGGCCGCCCGCACCTTCCGCCCGGACTTCGTGCTCGTCTCCTGCGGCTTCGACGCCCACGCCGACGACCCCCTGGCGTCGATGGAGGTGACCCGGGAGGGCTACGCGGCCCTTGCCGCGGTGGTCCGCACCCTCTCGGATGAGCTGTGCGGCGGGCGCCTGCTGCTGGTCCTGGAGGGCGGGTACGCCCTCTCGGGCCTCTACGAGGGGACCTCGGCGGTGCTCGATGTCCTGCTCAGCAGAACCGTGAAACCGCCTGTCCTACCTCCTCTCGCCCCGGGCGATCGCCTCGAGCGGGTGCTTGCGCGGGTGGCGGCGGTCCACGCCTCTCGAATCCCGGGACTCGGCGCCCCCTGAGTCGGAGCCTCCCGCCGAGCGGCCAGCGTCACCCAGCCGGCGCGGTGGGGCTCGGCCTCCTCGAGCAGCAGGGGCCCCAGGCGCGGGAGGGTGGTGCGTCTCCCGCAAGCCCTGGGGCGCGCACCCGTTTGCGGGTGACGAAGGACTGCTCCCAGCATCCCGGCCAGCCGACCGGTCTCCGCCGTCGTCGATCTCGGGCGTCGCAGGTTCCGCCTCCTCGGAGCCGTCGATCGCCGCGATCGGGATCGTCGAGAGCACCTCCGCGGTGACGAGCTCGAGCGCCTCCCAGGGCACGAGCCGCCGCCCCGCAGACAGCCGATCGAGATCCGCGACACCAGCGTATGGGCTCCGCGCAGCTCCGATTCCATCCGGCCACGGCCTGTCGCTTCGTGTCGAGCGCAGAGTGAGTGCACCTGCTGAGGCGGGGTATGGCCTTGTCCGCCTCGCCCGCACTGCAATACAGTGAACCATCGCGGGGCGCGACGTCCAACGAGGTGATTCATGACTCATCACCTGCTGAACCGAATTCGACATCGAGCAGGCTTGATTCCGTTGCTGCTGTTGACGCTGCTGGCCATCGTGCCGTGGCCTGGGGAGGCGCAGGCGGAGGCCACAAGAGCAGGGCCGAGGCCCCCACTCCGCCACCAGGGTCGCTGGCTGGTGGACGATGCGGACCGGGTCGTCCTGCTTCACGGTGTGAACGAGGTCGCCAAGTCAGCCCCCTTCTACCCGGCGGCGTTCGGGTTCGGCACCGACGACGCCGTGTTTCTGCGGGAACAGGGTTTCAACGTCGTGCGACTGGGCGTCGACTTCCGCGGCGTCATGCCCGCCCCCGGTGAGATCGATCGTGCATACATCGAGGCGTTGGCGGTCACTGTCCGCCAGCTCGCCCGGCAGCGCATCTTCGTGCTGCTGGACTTCCACCAGGATGGCTTCAGCCCCAAGTATCTCGGCAACGGCCTGCCCGATTGGATGGCCATGGACGACGGTCTCAGGAACCCGCCCATTCCGTTCCCCCTGTACTATGTCTTGAACCCGGCGATGCAGCGCGCCTTCGAGAGTTTCTGGGCCAACCGCCCGCTGCCGGACGGCGTCCCCGTGCAGGAGTACTTCGTCCAAGGCCTACGTGCCGTGGTGGAGCGCTTCCGTCTCGAGCGGTATGTAATCGGCTACGAGCTCATGAACGAGCCCTGGCCGGGTGCCGACTGGATAGGTTGCATCACCGGCTGCCCCGACCTCGAGCAGGAGCTGCTCGCTCCGTTCTATGCGCGGTGCACCCGAGCTGTGCGTCAGCTGACCCGCCACCAGCAGGTATACGTCGAGCCGTTCGTGCTCTTCAACTTCGGTCGTTCTCCCACCTCCCTGCCGGGCATCGACAGCGGCAACGCGCTCGCCGCCCACTCCTACGCCCTTTCGCCCGAAGACGAGCAGAGAGTCCTCGACAACGCCGTGGCCGCCGCCGAGCGGGACCGCGCGCCGCTCATCGTCACCGAGTTCGGCGCGTCGATCGATTCGACGTTGCTCGCCAGGCACACGGCTCGCTTCGACGGCGCGATCGTCCCCTGGATGATGTGGGCGTACAACGAGTCGATCATCCGCGATTCGAGCCAACCCGCGGGCCTCGACAACGTCCGCAGCCTCGACGCCCTGGCGGCCCTCGTCCGTCCCTATCCGATGGCGGTGACCGGCACCCCCACGGTCATCGCGTTCGACCCGGTGACCGGCGTGTTCGACCTCGCGTACTCCACGACCACCCCGAATGGCGGGCGCTCGCGGCACCAGACCAGCGTCGTCTTCGTACCCGCGCTCCACTATCCCGACGGCTACCGGGTCGAGGTCGATGGTGGACGCGTGATCTCGAGGGCCTGTGCCGACCGCCTCCTCGTTCAGGCCCATCCGTCGGCGGAGGTGGTGACGGTCCGCGTGACGCGGGGCGGGAGCTGCGACGGCGCCCCCCAACCCTGATGC
>JBDLIK010000554.1:0-3095 GCA_039714895.1 Myxococcota bacterium
CCCGCCGCGAAGGCCACGATCGAGATTCCGAAGAGCGCGGCGAACGACGCGGCGCTCGGAGGAGCGGTGGCTGCGATCACGAACACGATCGGAGCGATCACCGCCAGCGCGCGACCGGGCCTGCCGAGCTCCGGACGCAGGTCGCGGGAAGATGCCAGCAGCGCGACCCCTGCCCACAGGAAGGGCCAGGCGTAGATCTGGACGGCGATCAGGTAGGCACGCAGGGTCGCCGCGTAGCGGGCCGGAGAGTCGTAGCCATGCCCCAGCCCGAGATAGTCTCGCGACCAACCCTGGGTGTAGAGGAAGTAGGGAGCCGAGAGAAGGGCCACGACCGCCGAGCAGGCCAGGACCGGGGCCAGCAGCCGCCGATTCCGGCGGAAGAGCGCGTCCGCCAGCACCGCCAGGGTGGAGACCACGAGCTGCGGAAGCAGTGTGAAGAAGAGCCCGAGGCCCGCCAGCGTGAGCAGCGGTGCGCCTCCCCTCTGGCTGCGCGCCAGCCTCAGGTCCCCCCAGAGATGCAGCACCACGAAGAGCGGAACCCAGGCGTAGTAGCGGCACTGACGCACCTGGAGGAGGAAGGGAACGGAGGTCGCGAGCAGCAACACGGCGAGGCGGGCCGTGAGCAGGCGCTGCGCGATCGCTCGGAAGAAGCCGTAGCTGGCCAGGATCGTACCCCAGCCGGCGAGTGCGAAGGGGAGGCGCGCCGTGGCGTTGGACTCTCCGAAGAGTGCGAACGATCCTGCCACCGCGTAGTGCTGGAGCCAGGGGGTCCAGATCCACAGACCGTCTTCGCTCACATCGGGTGCGCCCGGCTGGTCGCTGATCGTGCGCCTTCCGTCGTGGGCGACCGGGAGCCCGTGGCGCGCCACACTCCGGCCGAGCAGCGCCGTCTCCGCCTCGTCCTGCCACAGGAAGGTGTTGCCGAGGTTGGGAAGGATGAGAAGAGGGGGAAGGATCAGCAGCAGCAGCCAGAAGCGGTCGATGCGGCTGCGGGAATCCTGCGACACCCACCCGAGTATATGGAACCCTCGGGTGGACTGACAAGCTGACAGGAGGAGCCCAGATCTGCTGGCACTACGTCCGCTGGTCGAGGACTTCCGCTGGCAGCTGGTTCGCTGCACGCGCTGACCCTCGCCTGGGATCTTCGCTCGAGGTCCCGCAACCGTCGCATGGATCCGTGCAGGCCCGCGGGGCCGGAACCGGTGCTCTATAATGGTCCGATGCTCCCTCGCTGGGTGTGGGCCCTGGCCATCCTGCTCGTCATGCTCGTGGCCGTCCGGATCGAGGCCAGTGTGCGCTTCGACCCCGAACGGGACCAGGTCGACACCCTCGAGCTGATCGAGAACGGCCAGGTGGTCTCTTACCCGGAGGCCTGGAACCAGGGGTGATCCAGCTCGCGCTCTCGCGACAGCTCTCCGCCTCTGCCTGGCTCGCCGTGCGCGCCCAAGGGAGCAAGATCGGCGAGAAGCCCACGGCAGCCGGCACCCCGCGACTCTCCATCGCCCACTCGGCACCCATCTACGTCAACGTCGCTGGGAGCGCAGCGATCGGTGACCAGCCGAAGGCGACGTTCGCGAAGCGCGGAAGATCGTCGGCGCCGAGCCGCGAGAGTCCCAACGGACATCACCCGCGCGGCTCATGAGCTCTTCGCTCCGTCGCTCGCGGGTCGGAGTCGTCGCACTCGCCCTGGGGAGCTTCCTCGCCGTGCTGCTCCTGCTCGAGGTAGCGCTCCGGCTGAGCCAGGGAGCAGAGGAGCCCCCTCCGCCTCCGGAGCTTCCGCCCGAGTGGGAGGGGCTCACCGAGCTCGTCAGGCTCCGGGACCTGAGCCAGCCCCACGCGCGGGGGCTCACCGGTGGCGTGCTCTACGAGGCCAACAGCCACGGCTTTCGCGGTCCGGAGCGCTCCGTCGCCAAGCCACCGGCGACCTATCGCATCGCTGTGATCGGAGACTCCGTCACGATGGGATGGGGGGTGCTGGAGGAGGAGACCTATGCGGCCCTCGTGGAGGGGCTGCTCGCCGAACGCCATCCGGGGAGCTCGATCGAGGTTCTCAACCTGGGGCTGGCCGGCCTGCCGCTTCAGGTGCTCGTGACGCGCTTTCGGCACCACGGTCTTCGCTTCGCTCCCGACCTTGTCGTCTACGGGTTCACGATCAACGATCTCGAGGGCCGCTTCTATCGTCGGTCCTTCGACCCCACACGGATTCGCTTCCCGCTCCAGGAGAGCTCCCAGCTCGCTCGAACCGTGGGGCCGCGTTGGGCTGCCCTGCGCGACCGCTTCTGGCCTGCGCCCGGATCCTACGTCTGGGAGCTCGACAACAATTTCTTCCACAACCCGCCGCTCTGGGCGGCGACGCTGCGTTCGCTGGATCGGCTGGCGGAGGCGGCAGAGTCCGTGGGCGCTTGCGTGGTCGTGCTCCTCCATCCCAGCCTCCACACGCTCGATCGCCTGCACCCCTTCGGACGCCACTATCGGGCCATCCGCGAGGCTGCCGAGGATCGGGGCTTTCCGGTCGTACAGCCTCTCCCCGGCTTCCTGGGCCACAGCGCCCGCGAGTTCTGGATCGCTTCTCACGACCCTCACCCCAATGCGCTCGGCCATCGCCTGCTTGCGGAGGCCCTGGTCGAGGGTCTCGAGTCGCTGCCCGCACGCTGCTGGCCACCCGGCGCCCTGCCCTGATGGCGTCAGGGACCCGGTCCATCTGCGCCGGCGCGCGCCTGGTCGATCGCTTCGGCCATCTCGCTCGCCGCCCGATCCCAGCCGAACTGCTTCGACCACGCTAGAGCGGCCCGCGACATGCGCAGCGAGAGCCCATCGTCGCTCAAGAGTCTCGCGATGGCCTCGGCGAATCCCTCCACCCGATCCCCGGCCACCAGCAGGCCCGTCTCACCGTGTCGGACGGAATCGCGGAGACCCGGAGCGTCACGGGCCACCACGGGGGTTCCTGCCGCGTTCGCCTCGATCACGGTGATCCCCCACCCCTCCTTGGGGGAGGCGCACACCGCCAGGCGGGAACCTGCGAGCAGCTCGTCGCGCGTCCGGTCGCTGACGAATCCGGTGAAGCGCGCTCGCCCTTCGAGGCCTAGCTCCCGAGC
>JBDLIK010000555.1:0-3091 GCA_039714895.1 Myxococcota bacterium
CGCGGACAGGCGGATCACCCTCGCGGCCTCGAGTCGGACCGGCCCGGAGGTGATGAGTCCTTCGTCCTCTACCACAGCTCGGATTCGATCATCGAGAATTCGATCGCGGAGTTCGAGACAAGAGGCTTCGAGATCCACGGGGGCACGACCTTCGACGGTCAGCCCGGGGGATACCGGAACCAGGTGCTGGGGAGCATCCACTTCACGGGACATTCTGCGGACCACTTCGGAGCCGGAGCCGACACCCGGATGGGGGAAGGCACGGGCTTCGTGGTCCGCCCTGCCTACGACAACCTCTTCAGGGACCTCTTGATCATCGACCCGAGCAGCACCGGCGCCATCCTGCGGTCGGCGGTCGGGGTAAAGCTGGAGAACGTCACGATCTACAACGGCGCGAGCGCGGCGATTCGGGCCATGGAGCGATCGAGGCGGTTCCTCGCCAGGCGCGGCCAGAGACCCGTCTGCGGCGAGTCGATCGACGATCCGTTCTTCGAGGGAATGGACAAGTCGATCTTCCCCGGCGCCGCATTCGATTGCAGCCTGAGGTTGCGGAATTCCCTCATCTGGTCGAACCGAGGTGCCGCGCTGCAGGCCGACGACAGCTGGCTCTGGAGCATCGAGCACTCGAACCTCTTCGGAAACGTGGGCGGCAACTTCCCGGTGCGAGAGAGCATCTCGGACGGGGAGGGTCGCATCCGGTTCAGCAGATCCGTGGAGCCGACCGGCATGGGTCCCAAGGGGAACGGAACCCTCGTCTACGTCCCGGACGGGTCGAACATGCGGCACGCGGGCGCCGAGGGCGCAGATGTCGGCGCGACCATCCTGTGTCGCTACGAGGAGGGGAGGCTGACCGCCGAGCCCCTGTGGGATCCGGAGACCGGGGCCTTTCCCTGCGGCGCCGAGGTTCCTGGCATCAACGATGCCCCCCGATCCTGCTCGAGCGTCCACCAGCGTCTCGCGGTGAACCAGACCACCCTCGGAAATGCGCTGGATCGCTGTGCGCCGGAGGCGGCGCAGGTGCCGTTCGCAGGGCTGCGACGTCCCTCAAGGGCCCGATCCGGAAGGCCGATTGACTCACACTGGAGGTAAGCAAGGACCGTGGCTAATTCACCGCAGGCCCTGGAGAAGACGATCTCGGAGGAAGTGGACGAGTCCGCGCCGCGGGCCCTGGAGCAGTCCCTGCATCTGCTTCGCGCATTCGACGCGGCGGGTGTGCGCTACTGCCACTACAAGAGCAACCAGCATCTGCTCCCTGCGCTCGCCGGATTGACGGATCTCGACATCCTGCTCGATGCCCGTCACTCCCGAGAGGCCCAGGTGGTCCTGGGGGCGGCCGGCTACAAGCGCTTCGATGCGAAGTTGGCGGCGAGCTACCCCGCGGTCGAGGACTACCTCGGCTTCGATTCGCAGAGCGGCAAGCTCATCCACATCCACCTCTACCACCGGCTGCTGGTCGGGCCCCCTCATCTGAAGAGCTATCAGCTCCAGTATCAAGATGGCATTCTCGACGGTCGCATCCGCGACGACGCGACCGGGGTCTACACGACCGATCCCACTCAAGAGATGCAGCTCCTGCTCCTCCGCTTCACGCTCAAGGCCCGTTGGCGGGACTGGCTGCGGGAGCGGCTTGGAAGGCCCTTCTTTCGGGGAGGGGCTCTCGCCGAGTATCGGTGGCTGCAAGAGCGGCTCGATCCGAACCTCCTGCGGCGCATCACCGAGGAGCAGCTTGGGTCCCGGGCCGGGGAGATGGTCGAATCTCTCACGCAGCAGCCTCCCTCGACCTGGGCGCTCCGAGGCTTCAAGAAGCGCATCTCGTCCACCCTGAAGCGCTGGAGTAGCTACGGGGCTCTCGAAGCCCTTCCCACGCGGCTCGCCCGGGAGGCCCAGTGGCTGCTCAGCGGGCTGAATCGCCGTCACCTCCGGCTGTCGTGGAGCTTCCGCCGGGCGAATCCCACCGGTGGGTGCATCATCGCCGTGCTCGGCCCCGATGGCTCCGGGAAGTCCACCATCGTTCAGACCCTCGACAAGTGGCTGTCCTGGAAGCTCGACGTCTACCCGGTCTACTTCGGCAGCGGCGATGGATCGGCTTCTCTCGTGCGTCTTCCGCTCAAGTTCGCCAAGGACCTCCTGAGCGGACAGCGCCGTCCCAAGGATGGCGCGCCGGCTGTGAGCGGCGCGTTGGGGCTACAGCGTCGGGTCTCGCTGGTGAGAGCGGCCTGGGCGATCGTTCTTGCCTGGGAGAAGCGCGCGAAGCTCCGAAGGGCCGTGAGGGCGCGAAACCGCGGAATGATCGTGCTCTGCGACCGCTTTCCCCAGACCCAGGTGATGGGATACAACGACGGGCCTCTTCTCGCGCCCTGGCTGGAGAGCCGGTCTCGCTTCCGGAAGTGGCTCGCCTGCTGGGAGTCCGAGCAATACGAACGCGCCCATGCATGCGCTCCGGACCTGGCGATCAAGCTCGACGTTTCGAGCGAAGTCGCGATTTCGCGCAAGCCCGAGATCTCCCCCGCCGAGTCGCAGCGGAAGAGGGATGCCCTCAGGAAGATCCACTACGGCACCACCTGCCAGGAGATCGTGATCGATTCGACGCAGCCGCTCGAGTCCGTCCTGCTCCAGGTCAAGACCGCGGTATGGAAGCAGCTCTGAGCCAGCAGCCGCGAGGCTTCGTGGTCGAATTCGCGGGTCTCCCCGGTTCGGGGAAATCGACCCTCGCGCACGCCCTCGCCGAGAGTCTCCGGAACGATGGCCAACCGACCAGCGAGCCCACCTACGACTTGAACCATCGGCTGAAGCGCTGGCGGCGGATGGCTTCGAAGATGATCTGGGTACTCCGCTGCGCTGCCGGGGACCCATTCGGGAGCTACGAAGCCGCTCGGTCCATCGCCAGGAGCGAGCAGCGCTCGTGGACCGATCTGCTGAACACCATCTTCAACATGCTGTACATCTGCGAGCTCCGCCGGGCCGTCGCAAAGCGGCCGGGGATCCACGTTCTCGACCAGGGGTTCTTTCAGCAGGTGTGGTCGGTGCGCTTCAGCGCCTCCCGGCCGGTTCCGCTGGCGGGCCTGGAGCGGCTCGCCGGCGCCTGCCTCGG
>JBDLIK010000556.1:0-3081 GCA_039714895.1 Myxococcota bacterium
TCTCCACATCGGCAACTACTTCGGCGCCATCCGTCAGCACGTCGCCCTCCAGGAACGCTACGACGAGACACTCTACTTCTGCGCTGACTACCACTCGATGACGTCGATGCGCAGTCCTGAGGAGCGGCGCAGCGTCACCCGGGAGCTGGCCACCGGATACCTCGCCTGCGGGATCGATCCGGAGCGCTCGATCCTCTACCGGCAGTCGGATCTGCCGGAGACCTGCGAGCTGGCGTGGCTGCTCGGATCGGTGACGCCCATGGGACTGCTGGAGCGGGCGGTCGCCTACAAGGACAAGGTCTCCCAGGGCATCTCCGCCGATTACGGTCTGTTCGCGTATCCGGTGTTGCAGGCAGCGGACATCCTGCAGTATCGGGCGGACCTGGTGCCGGTGGGGGAGGACCAGCGGCAGCACATCGAGATCACCCGGGACATCGCCGGGAGCTTCAATCACGTCTACGGCGAGGTGTTCAAGCTGCCCGAGGCGTCGATCCTCGAGGACGTGGCGGTGGTGCCGGGGACCGACGGACGCAAGATGAGCAAGGCCTACGGGAACTCGATCCCGCTGTTCGGCAGTGCGGGGGAGACCAAGAAGGCGGTGATGGGGATCGTGACGGACTCGACGCCGGTCGACGAGCCGAAGGAGACGGAGACCGTGCTGTTCCAGCTGTGGCGGCTGCTCGCGAAGGACGAGGAGCGGGAGGAGATGTTCGTCCGAGCCCAGGCCGGGGGCCTCGGCTACGGCGAGGTGAAGAAGGATCTGCTGAAGCGGGTGACTGAGTTCTTCGGGCCCATGCGCGAGCGCTATCAGGAGCTGATGGCGCGACCCGACGAGGTCGAGGACGTGCTGCGCGCGGGGGTCGCCCGGGCGCGCGCCCTGGCGACGCCCGTGTTCGAGGCGGCCCGCGAGGCGGCCGGGGTCGGGAGCTCGCGCCCTTAGAACTTCTTGCGCATGGCCTGGCTCTATCCGACCTCCGCGAGCGTGCGGCGGCGTGCGGGCCGGGGGCTCGCGCAGCGCACGGCTTCGGCGAGCTCGTAGAGGAGGGTCGCGGTCTCCTCGAAGCCGATGCAGCCGTCGGTGATGGAAACGCCGTGCTCCAGGGGCGCGCCGGGAGCGAAGTCCTGACGGCCAGGCCGGAGGTGGCTCTCGAGCAGCACGCCCATCAACGCCGGATCCCCCACCTGCTCGAGGAGGGCCCGGCAGACCGCCGGCTGGCGGGTGGGGTCCTGGCCGGAGTTGTCGTGGGAGCAGTCCACCATCACCGGGCGGGCGAGGTCGTGCTTGCGGCAGAGCTCCGCGGCGCGAGCCACGTGGGCGGGGCCGTAGTTGGGCCCGCCCCGGCCGCCGCGAAGCACCACGTGACCGGCGGAGTTGCCCCGCGTGTGAACCACGCCGGCGCGTCCGTAGGGGTCGATGCCGAGGAAGCTGTGGGCCGCGCGTGCCGAGGTCATCGCGTTGACGGCGCTCTCGAGCGAGCCGTCCGTGCCGTTCTTGAAGCCCACGGGCATGGAGAGGCCGCTCGCCATCTCGCGGTGGGTCTGGCTCTCCGAGGTGCGCGCGCCGATGGCCGCCCAGGAAACCAGGTCCGCCAGGTACTGGGGGGTCACCGGATCCAGCAGCTCCGTCGCGCAGGGAACGCCGATCTCGTGGATCTCGAGCAGCAGTCGGCGCGCCAGACGCAGGCCCTCGCCGACGTCGCAGCTTCCATCGAGGTGTGGGTCGTTGAGGAAGCCCTTCCAGCCCACGGTGGTGCGGGGCTTCTCGAAGTAGGTGCGCATCACCACCAGCAGCTCGTCCGTGCAGGCACGCGCCACCGGCAGCAGACGCTCGGCGTACTCGAGCGCCTGGTCGGCGTCGTGGATCGAGCAGGGCCCGACCACCACCACCAGGCGGCGTGGGTCCTGCCCGTGCAGGATGTCGCTGATGGCAGCGCGGGTGCGGCCCACGATGCGCACGGCACGGGGCGTGGGAGGCTCGTCACTCTTCACACCTCGGGGCGAGCGCAGCGGGCGCAGCTGCACCACGTTGCGGTCTTCGATGGGTTCTTGCATGTCCCTCTCCTCGCGGCGGTTCCGGGCCGCACATCCTGGCCCGGGCCCCAAAAGAAAAGAGCCCCGAGACGTCGTCTCGGGGCTCGGAAAGTCGCTCTTGCCTGTGGCCTTAGTGGCGCGCGCTACCTCCTCCGAGCCCCGGTCGATACCACCGGAAGCCGAAGCTGTCATCGGTAAAGAAGAAGCGGGCGCTGTGCGGGGCCACGGGGCTCATCAGGACTCCTACCTACCAGAGCGGCCGGATGGCGTCAAATCGTGAGTGGGCCGGGCAGGTTTCTTGGTGGTTCCCATCGCCCTCGGTAGCTTCGCTCTCCTCATGCCCCTGCCCCTGCCTCCTGTCCACCGGCTCTTCCCCGGGGTCTTCTACGGCTGGGTGGTGGCGCTCGGGGTCTCGGTGCTGTCCTTCGTCACCGTGGGGGTGGGGTTCTACGGCCTGCCGGTGCTGCTGGTTGGCCTGGTGGAGCTGCGGGGCTGGTCGCCCGCCGCGGTCGCGGGAGCCACCAGCCTCTACTTCGTGGTGGCGGCGGTGGCGGGCAGCCTGGTGGGGCGCGGGGTCGACCGCTTCGGTGCCCGGGGCTTCGTGGTGGCGGGAGCGTTGTTGATGGCGGCGGCCCTCCTCGGCATCGGCCGCGTGAGCGAAGTGGGGGAGCTCTACCTCCTCTATCCGCTGATGGCGACGGGCTTCGCCATGAGCGCGGGCGTGCCCTCGAGCGCCTTCATCACCCGCTGGTTCGTGGCCCGGCGGGCGCTGGCCATGAGCATCTCCCAGACGGGGGTCTCGGTGGGTGGGATCGTGCTGGTGCCACTGTCCACGTGGATCCTGTTGGGAGAGGGGCTCGGGGCGGCGACGGGGTTGCTAGCCGTGCTGGTGCTGGCGGTGGCGCTTCCGGTGGTGGGGCTCGTGCTGCGTTTCGACCCCCGGCCTTACGGTCTGCTGCCCGACGGCGGCCGCGAGCTCCCGCCCGACAACCCGCTCTTGCGGCCAGAAGTGCAGCAGCGGCCGTGGCGGACGGGCGAGGCGCTGCGCAC
>JBDLIK010000557.1:0-3080 GCA_039714895.1 Myxococcota bacterium
CCTGCCTTCTCCGGGAACTCCTCCAGCAGGTACTGGGCGTCGTGGATCACGAGGTCTGCGCCCTCCAGGAAGCGGATGTGCCGGCGATCCTCGTGGTGAACCGGGGCGGTTCCCGGAGGCGCATCGAGTGGATGGAGCGAGTGGGGCTCGTGGTCTGCGGCGTAGACGAGGCATGCGCCGTCGACCTCCAGGCGGAAGCCCAGCGTGAGCGCAGGATGATTGAGGTACTGGGCCGTGACCCGGATGCTCCCGAGGTCGAAGGTCCCTTCGCGCAGGTTGTGGATCTTCAGCTGGGCGTCGAACGCTTCGATCGTGATCGGCGAGTACTCGTAGGTCATCTGTCCCGCCAGGACCTCCGCGATCTCGCGCTCGCCGCCTCCGGCCGAATAGATCTCCCATCTGCTTCCAGGAACGAACAGGGGCTCGAAGAAGGGGAAGCCCTGGATGTGATCCCAGTGCGTGTGTCCGATGAGCAGGTGCCCGCCGAGCTGCGGCTCACGGCTCGCGATCAGCTCCCGGCCCAGCGAAAAGGCGCCGGTGCCGCAGTCGAGGACGACCAGCGTGCCGTCGGCCGCCCGCACCTCCACGCAGGAGGTGTTTCCGCCGTAGCGCAGGGTCGTCGGCCCCGGGCGGGGGACCGAGCCCCTCGTTCCCCAGAAGCGAATGCGCATGCAGAGGACTCCGACGCCAGCCTACACCCGACAGCCGGTCGGAGGTCAAGTGAAGCACAAAGCCCCCGCGGGAGGCGACCCGCCCGAGCCGGCGCGGTGTAGGATTCTTCCGGGGTCGAGGCCAGAAGGGCTCATGCGAACGAATCCCCTGATCGTGGGCGGCGGCGTCCTCCTGGCGCTGACGATCTTTGCCGGCGATGTGTTCCTCGGCCTCGGTGTCGCCGTGGGCGTTCCGTACGTCTTCGTGGTCCTGCTCTCGCGCTGGGCGCGCACGGACGGGGCGGTTCCGGCGACGGCGCTGGCCTGCACGGGGCTCCTGGTTCTCGGGTTCCTGCTGGCGCCGGGCGGCGACGGCTGGTGGCTGGCCCTGTCCAATCGCGCCCTCGCGTTCTTGGGCATCTGGCTGGCGGCAGCGGTGGTCTACTCGTGGAAGCGCTCGGAGCGCTTGCAGCGGGAGGAGTCGGCCTACGTGCGGCTCCTACACGACGTGACCGAGGCGGCCAACACCGAGCCCGACGCGGACGGCGCCTTGCAGGTCTGCCTCGATCGCGTCTGCGCGCACACGGGTTGGCCGGTGGGCCACGTGTACCGGCCCGCCGACGACGGGAGCGGCGAGCTCGCCCCCACCGACATCTGGCACCTCGACGAGCCCGAACGCTTCGAGCGCTTTCGCGCCGTCACCGAGAGGACCCGTTTCGCACCCGGCGTGGGCCTGCCGGGGCGCGTGCTCGAGAGCGGCCGCCCCGTCTGGATCGTCGACGTGACCGAGGACTCGAACTTTCCCCGAGCGCGCGAGGTGCGCGACATCGGCGTGCGCGGCGCCTTTGCCTTCCCCGTCCGGGTCGGCAACGAGGTGGCCGCGGTGCTCGAGTTCTTCGCCGTCGACGCCGCGCGGCCCAACGAGCGGATGCTCGAGGTGGTGGGCCAGATGGGCACCCAGCTGGGGCGCGTCATCGAGCGGGAGCGCTCGGCGCAGGCCGTGGGCGAGAGCCGCGAGCGCTACCAGAACATCTTCGACGCGGCGCCGGTCTCGATCTGGGAGGAGGACCCGGCGGAGGTCCGGGCGGCCGTCGAGGAGCTCCGGGCGGCAGGCGTGACCGACTTCGCGGCCTACTTCGACGAGCACCCGGAGTTCGTGCGCGCTGCCGCCGCCATGGTGAAGATCGTCGACGTGAACGAAGCCACGCTTGCCATGACCGGCGTCCCTGAGAAGGAGCTGCTGTTCGGAGGGCTCGACCGCATCTACAGCCCCGAGTCCCACGACGTCCTCAAGGGCGAGCTGGTGGCCATCGCCGAGGGGCACCGCCATTTCGAGTCGGAGTCGATCAACCGCAACCTCCAGGGCGAGCGCATGGAGACCCACGTCTCGCTCGCCATCCCCCCGGCGGATTCCGAGTTCCGCAATCTCCTCGTGTGCATCAGCGACATCAGCGAGCGCAAGCGCGCCGAGCGGGAGAAGGCGGCCCTGGAGTCGCGTATGCAGCTGGCCCAGCGGCTCGAGAGCATGGGCGTGCTGGCCGGGGGCATCGCCCACGACTTCAACAACGTTCTCGGCGTGATCCTCGGCAACAGCCGGCTGGCGCTGGACGAGCTCACCCCGGATTCACCGCTGCGCGAGAGGCTCGAGAAGATCCGGGTGGCGGCGAAGCACGCCTCCGACCTCACCGATCAGATGCTCACCTACGCCGGGGAGGGTCCCGCAGACCTGGGTCCTCTCGACCTCTCCCAGCTCGTTCGCGGGCTCCTCGATCTGCTGCGGTCGACCGTGGGAGAGAAGTGCCGCCTCGAGGTCGACCTCGCGTCGGATCTCCCAAGCGTCGCCGGGGATCCGGGGCAGATCCACCAGGTCGTGCTCAACCTGGTGACCAACGCCTCCGAGGCCCTGGAGGGAGAGCCCGGGACGGTCGCGATTCGCACGGGGGTGTTCGATTCGAACGTCGACTACCTGTCGGACGTGATCGGCGCGCCCGACCCGGGGCCCGGGCCCCGGGTCTTCCTGGAGGTTTCCGATACCGGTGCGGGCCTGGACGAGGCCACGAAGGCGCGGATCTTCGACCCGTTCTTCACGACCAAGTTCTCGGGGCGCGGCCTGGGGTTGGCGGCGCTCCTCGGCATCGTCCGACGACACGAGGGCAACATCAAGATCGCCACCGAGCTCGGCGTGGGGACCAGCTTCCGCGTGCTGCTGCCTCCGGGGCCCGCGCGGGAGAGCGTGCGCGAGGCAGAGGCCCCGCGCCCGCCGCCGGTGTTGGCCGAGCCGAGCGGCCGGATCCTGGTGGTCGACGACGACCCGGACATGCTGAGCCTGATGCAGCACTTCCTCGAGCGGGCGGGCTTCGAGGTGGTGCCGGCCCTCGGCGGGCTCGAGGCGCTCGAGACCTTCCGCGCCCGCTCGGACGAGAACGACGC
>JBDLIK010000558.1:0-3078 GCA_039714895.1 Myxococcota bacterium
GATTGGTCGGGATTTGTGGCCAAGCTGGAGGGAATCGAGGAGTTGCGACAGGCACTCGACTGGAGTCCGTCCTAGGAGTCGCCCAGCTAGGGGAAGCAGGGAGCTTCGCGCCGTGAGCGAGCTGCGAGCGCTTCTGGTCACTCCGCTCTCCGGTCCGCTCGCCCGTTTCGGTCGTGCCGGGGCCGCGGCGCTTCGCCTCTGGGCGGCGGAGGCAGCCGATCTCCCGCCTCCGTGGCGACGCGTTCGACTCGACCTACACGACGCCTACCCTGATCCGGCTGCTGCCATGCGAAGCGGATCGGCCTCGCAGCCTCATCTGGTCTTTGGTCCGTATGGAAGCCACCCTGCGTTGCAAGCGCTCGCGGCCACGAGTCGCGTGGTCTGGAACCATGGCGGTGCGAGCTCGACCATTCGCTGGCCTGCCTTTCCGCGGGCGGTGAACGTCCTCGCGCCAGCGTCCAGCTACTTTCGGGGAACCCTCGAGGCGGTGCGCAGCGTCGATCTGGAGGCGCGGCAGGTAGTGATCCTGCATGGCAAGACCGGATTTGGCGCCGATGTGGCCCGAGGCGCAGCCGAGGACGCCGCTCGCCTCCACTTTGAAGCAACGGCGATCGGTTTCTCGACCGGGGAGGCCGCGCGCACTGCGTCCCAACTCCCCGATGCGGACGTGCTCCTCGTCGCCGGCGGCTTCGACGACGAGCTCGCCGCCGCCCGCGCCCTGCTGGAACGGGACTGGTGTGCCGTGGGGTTTGTCGGCGCCGGAGTGGAGGAAGTCCTCGCCCCTCTCGGCCAGGCCCGCGGGGGTCTTCTGGGCCCCACACAATGGGTCGCGGCGGCCGCAACGGAGTCCGACGAAGGTCCCGATGTGCGCTGGTTCCTGCCTCGTTACCGGTCGGCCGTCGGGAGCGATCCCCCTTACCCGGCCGCGCAGGCCTTCGCCGCGGGCATTCTCGCCGCCCGCTGCCTCAGGGATGCTGAGGCAGGGGAAGACGCGGCGCAATTGGGCGTCGCTCGGAGCCTTGATTGCCGGACGCTCTACGGAAACTTCCGCCTCGACCCAACGACCGGGCTCCAGGTCGGGCACGAGTTGCTGACAGTGCAGTGGCAGGACGGCGCGCGGCGCATCGTGTGGCCTCCGAAGCACGCCGCCCGATCCCTCATCTACCCCCGCCCCATGCGATGACTGCGCTCCTACGGCAGCTCTCCCGAACCCCAGCGGAGTCCCCCACCGCCGAGGGGCGATTCGATTCGGCGGAAAATCCGAGAGACGCGTCGACAGAACGAGGAGAGGCGCTAGAAAAAGGAGGAAAGGCAGCCATGTCGTCCCCCAGACCGATCGGCCTGACCCCGAAGCAGTTCGGCGCGACCAATGCGCTCGTCACGCTGGCGGCGATGAGCTTCCTCATCTGGGTGATCTACTTCCACGAGGGAGATGGCGACGCCTCACGGGCGGCGTCGCTCCCCTTGATCAACGCGATCTTGAACGGCACCAGCGCTGTGCTGATCTCCGTGGGGCTCTGGGCGATCAAGCAGCGCAAGCGCACGCTGCATATGCAGCTGATGATCGCTGCGTTCGCATCATCGGCACTGTTTCTGGTCAATTACATCTACTACCATTTTTTTCATGGGGACACACACTTCGCTGGCCAAGGCGTCGTCCGACCCGTCTACTTCACGCTACTCATCAGCCACGTGCTGCTTTCCATGGTGACCTTCCCGATGATTCTGACGTCATTCTACCTCGGCCTGAGCAACCGTCTCGCGACCCATCGCCGCCTCTCCAAGTGGACGTGGGCGGGGTGGATGTACGTGTCGGTCACAGGAGTCATGGTCTATTTCATGCTCCACGTGATCTGCTGGTGAACGGAGCTACGAGCCTACGATGACGTTCGAGGAAGACGGTTGCCAGTTGCATTACTAGCTGCGCCGCGGCGATAATCGCAGCTCGACAAGGAGGTCCCCATGCTTGAGATCGGTGCCGAAGCTCCTGCGTTCTCTGTCTTGGATCACCACGGCGAGACGGTGCGCCTGACCGGCCTGCGAGGTCAGAAGGTCCTGCTCTGGTTCTATCCCAAGGCCGACACCCCCGGTTGAACGATCCAAGGTTGCGCGTTGCGCGACCACGCGGACCGGGTGGACGCCGCGGGTCTCCACGTCCTGGGGATCAGCTTCGACAGCGTCGACGAGAACCGGGCCTTCGCCGAGAAGTTCGACTTCCCCTTCGGCCTGTTGTGCGATGTCGACCGCAGTGTCGGCATGGCGTACGGGGCGGCGGACGCTCCGGAGGCTGGCTACGCCAAGCGCATCAGCTACGTGATCGGCGAGGACGGTCGCATCCTCCGCGCCTACCCGAAGGTGGATCCGAAAACGCATCTCGACCAGGTGCTTGGCGACCTGGCCGCCAGCTGAGGAGGCCTCGCTCACGTCGCTCGTGGAGATCGGCTCGGCGTGCCCGACTGCGCACATCTCGGCTGGATAGGTGGTGGGCCGGCCGGCTGATACATTCTCGCGATGCCCACTCACATCTCGCGGGCCTTCGCCGTGGCACTTCTTAGTGCCTGTCTTGGCTGCGACCTCGGCGGGCACGTGACGCCGGGGCCGAACGCGGAGTGTCGAGAGGCCGGTGCTCTATGCCGCCTCGAAAGCGGTCCGCTGGGTGTGTGCGAGAGCCGGCCCTGCCGTCCCGGCGAGACTCCGCCCTGTTTCATGTGTACGCCCCAGCACTGACCTGAGCACGCGCCGGACGGCCACGACGACGTGCTGAGGATCCTCCGTATGAATCAGCCTTCGATCAAAATGGGTACACCGAGGAGATGCGCCTGAGTGACCCGCAGGGTTCCCGTTTGCCGGCGAGCAGTCGCGCCGCGAAATCCCCTCTCGTCTGGCGACACACCCGGGGACTCCTGTCCGGCCACGACCTGAATGGACGCGTTGTGGACCGCTCCTGGAGCGCGACCCCCAGGCTGCTGGTCTGGGGGTAGTGCCCAAGCCCCCGAAGATCAAGGGATCTTCGAGGCGTGCAGCTTAGCTGCCGCTATCCGGGGAGCCGGTTTTCCGGCACCGGCGTAGGCAGTGCAG
>JBDLIK010000559.1:0-3076 GCA_039714895.1 Myxococcota bacterium
GCTCGAGAGGAACAGCGCGCTCGGACCGGCCAGGGGGCTGTGGCTCCGAGCGCGGGTCTGGAGCGGAATCTTGCGCCACAGGCCGAGGCCGGTGCCCGGAATCAGGGCCACCACGGTGCCCAGGATGGACGAGACCAGCATCCACCCGAGGACCTCGCGGGAATAGAAGCGGTCGCTCTCGAAGCAGAGGATGAAGGTCAGGAGATAGAGCGCCAGGGGCAGAATCCAGAGAAAGGGCACCGGAGCGACGTTCTGGGAGAGCTGATTCGTCGTGCCGAGCAGGAGCGCCGAGCCCGTCGCCGCGAGCACGAGCCACACCATCTGCTCGATCCTGCTCGGTGGCGCTGCCGCTTCGAGGGTCTGCGCGACTCCACTCCGACGTGCAGCCGCTGCGCAGTACCAGAGCAGGCAGATCAACACGACGACCCCGAGGGACCAGGTCCACGCCTGGTTCCGGAGCGACACGTTCGGCTCTACCCAGACGGGGTAGGTGAGGAGGGCGAGGAGCGAGCCGCAGTTCGAGGTGGCGTAGAGCCGATAGGGCGATCGGCCCGGGTACAGCCGAGCGAACCAGAGCTGGAGCAGCGGGCTGGTGGCAGAAAGGAGGAAGAACGGCACCCCGACGGACGTCGCCAGGACGATCAGGACCGAGAGCGTCGGGCTCTCCCCGACGAGTTCCGGCGCTCCGGCGGCGGACGGCTCGAGAGGCAGAAGCGGAAGCATCAGCGCCAGCAGGCTGGCGTGCGTCCAACCCTGCGCTCGCGGCCCCAGACGGGAAGCGAGGAGGTGCGCGTAGGCGTAGCCACCGAGCAGCACGGTCTGGAAGAACATCAGACAGGCCATCCAGACCGAAGACGCCCCGCCGAACCCCGGAAGCAGCAGCTTCCCGATGAGCGGCTGCACCTGGAACAGCAGAAATGCGCCCAGGAAGAGTGTGACTGCGTGGATGGCCACCAGTGAGTCCCCTGCGAGCGGCTCATCGGCGCCTTCCGGTGACGAGCTGAGCAGGCGGGATGCGCGTACGGGTGCGTGCTCAAGGCCGTCAGCGGCCGGGACGAAGGGTTCCAGCAGCAGCTCGACCCCCGCCCGCTCGCCGATGGCGCGTCGAGGACGAGACCTCCGTGTCCGAAGGTCGCCGGCAAGGGGGGACGCAAGAAGGTGGGACACGAGGTGGACGAAGCCGAGAGCACACCCGGCGCCGCCGGAGCCACTCGGGACACGCACGGCGTGCGCGCCCAGCTCTCGCGTGCGCTCGGGGAGCGACGGACCTCGGGTGGAGGATTCGTCGCGGTCCCGGGTGGTCCGGCGGACAGCGAGAGCACGGCCCTCAGCGCCCTCGCGCTGCACGCGATGGGAGACGAGCTCGGGGAGACGGTCGCCTGGCTCCAGGCGCGCCAGCGCGCGGACGGGGCCTGGCCTCGGACCGACGCGGTCCGCGAGGCGTCGTGGGCGACCGCGTGGGCTGCGCTCGCTCTCGCGCGCCTCGACGCTGGCAGCAGCGAGCCCGTCGCCCGCGCGGGTGCCTGGCTCACACGACGCGAGGGGAGGCGCCCGGGTCTGCTGACCCGCGTGATCGGCCACCTCACGAACCTGGACGAGCGCCTGGAGCAGGACCTCATGCTGGTCGGATGGCCCTGGCACGAGGACGCAGCGAGCTGGGTGGAGCCGACCGCCACTGCGATGCTTGCATTGCACGCGATCCGCGAGCGAGCTGCGCTTCCCGCCGCGGCGGAGCGCCTCGAGCAGGGAGAGCGCCTGCTCTGGGACCGCGTCTGCGTGGACGGCGGCTGGAACTACGGCAACCGGCGGGTGCTCGGCGAGGTGCTGCTTCCCTTCCCCGACACCACCGCCTTCGCCCTGCTGGCGCTCCAGGGCTCGCCGCGTGAGCCGGAGCTCGCCCGGAGCTTCGACGCGCTCGAACGGCTGCTCGACGAGCGCGCTTCCGGCCTCTCCCTCGCGCTCGCCGTTCTCGCGCACGAGCTGCACGGCCGCGATGCGCACCCGCTGCGGGAGCGGGTCGCCGAGAAGGTCGGGCAGCCAGAGGCTGCGCGTGAGACCCGCAGCATCGCGTTCATGGCGCTGGCGCTCTCCGGTGGCGCCGAGCTCTTGAGAGCCTCCAGATGACTGGGGATCCGAGGATCCGCTCATGACCGAGGATCCGAAGGATCCGCTCATGACCGAGGATCCGAAGGATCCGCTCATGAGGATGGGCCGACGCCGCTTCATGAAGGTCGGGCTCGCCGGCGCGGGTGCCCTCGCGGCCTGCGCGCGCGGAGTCGAGCCGCCCGCGGACCGCAGGAGGCCCCAGTCCCGGGTGGCCGTGCTCCCGGCCTCGTCCTACGAGGCGGACCTGCGCGACCTGCTGCTGCGCGGCCTCGCCTTCTTCGCCCCCGAGGTGCAGGGCCGGCGCGTCGTGCTGAAGCCCAACTACGTGGAGTTCGATCCCGAGGGTGCAATCAACACGCACCCGCGGATGGTCGAGGCCGCCGTGCTGGCGTTCCTCTCGCTCGGTGCGGCCGAGGTCGTGGTCGCGGAAGGGGCCGGCCATCGGCGCGACACCGCGTACCTGCTCGGGGCCTCGGGCCTCGATGCGGTGCTCCGCGAGCGGCGGGTCCGCTTCGTGGACCTGAACATCGATCGCGTCGCGGAGGTGACGCTTCCCACCTCGTTCACGCCGCTCGGCCGGCTCTGGCTGCCGCGCACCGTGCTCGACGCCGATCTGTTCGTCTCGCTGCCGAAGCTCAAGATGCACCACTGGGCCGGGGTCACGCTCTCGATGAAGAACCTGTTCGGGATCGTGCCGGGCGCCATCTACGGCTGGCCCAAGAACGTCCTCCACCAGGTCGGGATCCCGAACTCGATCGTGGACATCAACGCCGCCCTCGAGATGCCGCGTCTCGCGATCGTCGACGGCGTCGTGGGGATGGAGGGCAACGGCCCGATCCAGGGCGAGCCGCGCGTCGCGGGCGTCGTCCTGATCGGGGACGACTTCCCTGCCGTAGACGCCACGGGCGCGCGCATCATGGGCGCCGAGGCGGAGCGCGTCGACCACCTGCGTTGGGCCGGCGAGTTCCTG
>JBDLIK010000560.1:0-3064 GCA_039714895.1 Myxococcota bacterium
CTCGAAGACGGAGCGGCAGACGATCTGGCGGGTGGCTCGGTCGTGATCGTCGACGGAGAGACCGGCTCCGAGCGCGGACGGGCGCCCACCGGCGCGCTGTTTCTGGGCGGGATGTTCTTCTGCCCCGGCTCCGGACGAGACCTCTACGCGGCGTCCGTCTCTGGCGCCATCTCGCGGATCCACGTCGAGTAGGGGCAGTGCCAGACGTGCAGCCCAAGCCTGACTCCGCCGGGCGCGCTGGGATTGTTTCACCCCGGGGGCCTGAGTGGCGCGGTGCCAACCACCAGACCCGTGGCGAGGCGCAGCGTCCTTGAGGACTCGAAGACGGGACCAGGAGAAGCCCCGTACTACGACCCAGAAGCACCGTGTAGAGGAATCGGCCACTCCGCGGCTGGAATGACCTCTCAGAGTCGTTCCTGCGCAGCCTACCAGGGCGAAGAGCCGCGGTGGCGCACGACCGGTGCCCTCTCGAGGGTGGGGGAAGGACCCAACCAGAGCACGCCGGAACCCAGGCGCCCCCGGTTCGATGGTGCACCTCGCTGGGCGAAGCAGCCTTCACCCCCCGACAGGACAGCCAATGCACCGAACGCGCATCCGATCCGAGCCAGGTTCGAGTTCTGGAATCCCGTCACCCGAACCACGGTCGCGTGCTCGACTTCGACGTACGTGTGATGAACTCCCGTTGGGACGAGCAACGGGAGGGGAATCACAGCGAGCAGCAGTGCAAGGCCGTGAAACCTGATTCCAGTGCGGTAGCGCCACCGCTCTCGATCCGTCCCCAACGCGAGGATCTCATCGGGTTCGCCGAAGCCGGTGAGGAAGCGCTCGACGGTCGGGGGACGGCCTCGGTGGTGTGAAGAGAGCGCGTTGCGAGAAACGAGTACGGGATGCTCGAGCTGAAACTCACTGCTCCCGCGCACGACGGCCACGACTCCGACGCATCCGGACAAGGCCCCCAAGGTGAGCACCAGGCCAACACTCACCAGCAGGGGCCACGTGTTGCAACGAAGCCGGAATCGGCCCGGTGGTCTCGACGAGGCGGAGTCGCCCCATTGCGTCCTCATCGTATCGACGCGTAATCGATGTTCTCCCAAGCGAAGAAGAAGCACTCGAGCTGGCCGTTCTGGGTCTCATAGCAGCTCAGCGTGTCCGCGCTCTGCCAGCTGTTGTCTGCGCAGACCTGAGAGAACAGGTTGGACTCGTGGATCGGTTGAGCGGAGAAGATGTTGCCTCCATCGTAATCGCAGCTCGCTCCTGCCTGGCCGAAGATGAAGGCGAGCAGATTACCTTCCGCATTGGGACCATCGTACAGTGCGCGATCGGCATCGACCCGACAGGCCGAAACGCTCTCCGGAAGGATCAGGGCGCTGAACGGCTCGCAAGGATCTACGGGGAAACGGGCAGTCACACCGTTCCTGCTGAGCTCAATTCGGCTCTCCCACTGCAGCAGGCCGTCTTCGTCGATGCCATTGAGCTCGATCAGCTTCTCTCCCATCGCGGCTGTGATCACCCTCATCGCATCATGCACTTCCTTGATCGCCTGATCGGACAGGTCCCCTTCGATGGGCACTTCAAGATGAACGGTCATCTCCCAATCCGCGGCGAGAAGACTCGGAAACACGGCGATGGCGGCCTGCTCGGTAAGGACAAGCTCTTCCTCCCGATCGACGCCGTCCCGGTACAGCCGGATGGTTCCTGTGGAGAACTTGCTGAAGTCGCCCGCGATCCGAATGGTCACCACGGGCTGGCAAGATGCGCCAACGGCGAAGAGGGCGCTCGCCACGGCAGCGAGTCGCAGTTTCGACACGAGGGAGCACCCTCCAGGTCGCGCTCGCAGGAAGCCGGCGTGGGGATCGCGCGCGCGGACCCAGTTGCCCGGGTCGCTTCGGATCCCGGGCGCTGGAGATCATCGATGGCAGTTGGTACGTCGCTGGCGCCCAGGCGGTTACCGGGAGGGGGACGGGAGGATCAGCGAGGATCCAGGTCGAGAACCTCCCGCCAACGGCAAGGCCCCCTGGGGATCTCCGACCGGCCGGCTGTGGATCACCGCACCCGCCAAGGCGGCCGGAGGGCGCGGAGCGAACTAGGTAGTTGACACGGCTGGCCTTCTCATGGAATCCGCTTTGAGCAGCTCACCTGGATGCCCCCGGCTTTGCCAGGGGAGCAGTCACTTCAACCTCTGAAGAACTCGATTAACAGCCGGCTGATCTCGTCCGGCCGTTCCTGGATCACCCAGTGCGTGCCCTCCTCCAGCTCGACCAGCCGGCCGTCCTCGAGGAACGGCATGCTCGCGCGGGTGAGATCGCCCGGGATGAAGACGTCGCCCGGCGCCACCACCACCATGACCGGCAGTCGCAGCGTCCAGTCCGGCGGATCGGGCGCCTCGTAGCGGAAGCCCGCGCGGTACCAGTCGATCATGTGCGCCATGGAGTCGTCGCGGTCCCAGGCGGAGCGGTAGAGATCGAGGGTCTCCTCCGAGAACGTTCCGGGGATCGACGTATCGCGCAGCGCGCCTGCGACCAGCTCCCAGTTGCCGAGGCGCGCCACCCGCTCGGGCAGCCACGAGAGCTGGAAGAAGGTTCGGAACCAGTCGATCTGGTCCTCGTCGCCCCCCGCGCCGAAGTCGACGTTCGGATGTGGCGTGTCGATCACCGCGAGCTTGCGCACGCGCTCGGGGTGGCGCAGCGCCACGTCCCATGCGACGCCGCCTCCCCAGTCGTGGCCCACGACGAATGCACTCTCGTGTCCGAGCACCGCGATCAACGCCGCCACATCTCCGGACAGGCGGTCGATTCGATACGACTCGACGTCACCAGGCTTGTCCGACTGGTCGTAGCCACGCTGGTCGGGCGCCACGGCGCGGAAGCCGGCCGCGGCCAGCTGCGCCAGCGGACCGCGCCACGCGTACCAGAACTCCGGGTAGCCGTGGAGCAGCACCACCAGCGGACCGTCGGCCGGTCCGGCGGCGACGACGAAGAGCTCGACCTCGCCCAACGTGACCCGGCTCGTCTCGAGCTCTACGCCGAGCTCGGTCTCGGCGGCGGCCACCGCGTCGCGCTGGGGC
>JBDLIK010000561.1:0-3063 GCA_039714895.1 Myxococcota bacterium
GCCTCGGTGACCTCCAGCTGTCCCTGCAGGCGGGCCTGCGCATCCAGATGAGATCTCAGCTCGGCGCGGTCGCTTCTTCGCTGCGCGGTGTCCACCGGCGACGGGGTGGACAGTCGACGTCGGAGCACCGAGATCTGCTGGCGCGCCTCTTCTAGATCGTTGGTGAGACCGGTGCGCTGTTCCAGAAGAAGTGCGCCCGGATCTGCCACCGAGAAGGCTGCGTGGGCGGCTCGGAACTCTCTTACTTCTTCTTCCATCTTCTCGAGCGAGGCTCGATAGGAGGCCACCTTCTCGTCGAGGAAGGCGGTGGCTTCCCTTCCGCTGAAGGTTTCGAGGTGCTTCTTCTTGAACTGCTCGACCAGCACGTTGACGGTCTCTGCGGCGAGTTCCGGGTCCGTGTGCCGGAAGGAGACCCGGAGGACGTCCGATGCCGGTACGGCACTGACGCTGTAGTTCCTGCGGAAGCGTCCGGCGGCCACCCGCTCCACGGGGGTGCCCTCGGGCGGGTTCTCGACGAGCCCGGGATACAGGTGCTCCAGCGTGAGCGCCTCGATGGCACCTTCGATCACGCTCTCGCTTCGAAGGATCTGGATCTCCACGTTGATGATGGCGTTCTCGCGGCTGACCAGGGTCTCGCGATCGCCCACCTCGGGTCGCGAGATCATCTCGCGGCCGAACTTGATCAGCAGGACCGCCGTCGACTCGTAGATCCGGGTCTGGAACAGGCCCATGGCGGTCGCGAGGAGCACCGCACAGAGCGAGCACGTCGCCACCAGCAACCGGTGGCGGAGCAGCAGGTCCAGGGTGTCCCGGAGCGAGCGTGAACTCTCCATGGGGCGGGCGATCCTCTCCACGAGGGTGATGCGAGGCTCTTCGGCTCTCCCCACCGCGCAACTTGAGGGCGCGGTCCGCGGGCCCGAGCGGAGAGCAGGGCGACTCGCAGGATTCGGCTGGCCAGAGTCGCCACAAATGAGTCCAGAACCCCACACCTTCATGTTTGCCACTGGGTTCATCATTTCGGACGCCAGGGGAGCCTCTCCCCAGGGGGGGTCCGGGTTCACCGGTCGCTCGGCACCGCCGCCTCGCCAGAGGCGCCTCGGCGGATCCGTTCGGCACCCCCCGCCGCATCCGCCTGCCAGGATTCGCCAGGTCGCCGCATGTCAGGACAGCTGAAGCCGCCCATCATTCTGCTCGGCAACACCCGGTCGGGCACAACGATCGTGCAGAAGCTCGTGGCCACGCATCCCGACGTGGCGGGCTGGTACGAGCCGCGCACCCTCTGGCTCTACGCCGATCCGGGAAGACCCCACGATGAGTTCGACGCAAGCGACGCCAGCCACCGCGTCAAGCGGTACATCCGGAAGCGGTTCCTCGAGTTCCAGCAGGAAAGCGGGAACCGGGTCGTCATGGAGAAGACGCCGGCGAACATCCTCAAGATCCCGTACGTGCATGAGATCTTTCCCGAGGCCACCTACCTCTTCATCGTGCGGAACCCCTTCTCCTTCATCAGCTCCGTAGAGAGCAAGTGGCGGTTTCGCCCAATCGGAAAGAAGGGCACCAGACGGCGTCTCAAGTCCACGCCGGTCACCCAATGGCACCACTACGCCGGGCGCTACGTCCGGGACAAGCTTCTCAGGAAGGTCCTGAAGCGGGAGCGCCTTTCGCTCTGGGGACCGCGCTACGAGGGCATTCAGCAGGATCTCCGGACGCGCGATCTCCTGACCGTCGTCGCGAGGCAGTGGGCCGTCTGCTCCAGGAAGGCCGAAAGGGATCTGGCCCTTCTGGGCAAGGATCGGGTGCTGAGACTCAGATACGAGGACTTCGTTGCGGATCCGGTCTCGCACCTGGAGCGCATCTGCGCCCACAGCGGCCTGCAGATGACCCACGACATGGTGAAGGCGGCCCACGAGTCGGTGGACCGGGGTCGACAACACAAGTGGCGGCGGTTCGATCCCCGGGACCTGAGCCGGGTCCTTCCCGAGATCGAAGACGAGATGCAACGGCACGGTTACGACCTGCCCGCCGAGATCGGCCGCAGAGCGGCGGGTGCTCCCCCGGACGGGCCGGCCCAAGTCCTCGGGGAAACCGGATAGGGCGACCCACCCTTCTCGACCCCCCTTCCCGGACCTTCAAGAAATCGCAGACGACCCGGTGGCGCCGGCAGGAGAGCCTGATGGAAGCGAAAACCAGTTCGAAGCACGAAGCCCTGGAGCGGAGCAGAAGCCGCGGAGGCACGGGATCACGCTGCGAACGCATTCTCGTGACCGGGGCCGCGGGCTTCGTCGGCTCCAGCCTCGTCGATCGTCTGCTGGCGGAAGGGCGCGAGGTCGTCGGCTTCGACTCCTTCGACCCCTTCTACCCCGAAGCGCTCAAGCGACGGAACCTCCGCGGAGCCCGCGAGCACCCGCACTTCCGCCTGGTGGAGGGCGACATCCGGGACGCGGGGATGGTGGAGAGACTCTTCTCGGTGGGCTTCGATGGGGTCGTACACCTGGCCGCCCTGGCTGGAGTGCGCCCGAGCCTCGAGCGTCCCGCGACCTACGCCGACGTCAACGTGAACGGCACGACGGTTCTGTTCGAGGCCGGCGTGCGTCACGGCGGGCCCCGCTTCGTGTTCGCCTCGTCCTCTTCGGTCTATGGGGAACGGGAGGAAGGACCCTTCCGGGAGACCGATCGCGTGGACCATCCCATCTCCCCCTACGCGGCCACCAAGAAGGCCGGGGAGCTACTGGCCCATTCCTTCCACCATGCCTACGGGCTTCCGATCTGCTGTGTGCGCATCTTCACGGCCTACGGTCCGCGCCAGCGCCCCGACCTCGCGATCCACAAGTTCGCCGAGCGCATGCGTCGAGGCGACTCGGTCCCCCTCTTCGGAGATGGGACCACCGTGCGCGACTACACCTACATCGACGACCTCGTGGACGGTCTGGTGCGTTGCCTCGCCGCGGACCTCGGGTTCGCGATGTTGAACCTCGGAGCAGGACGCACCGTCTCGCTGCTGGAGGTGGTGCAGACTCTCGAGGAAGCCATGGGCGTGAAGGCGCACCTCGAGTGGCTGCCGCC
>JBDLIK010000562.1:0-3058 GCA_039714895.1 Myxococcota bacterium
TGTACGCCTCGGCGGCGAGCAACAGCGCGAGGTCGGTCTGTGAGGGCTGCAGGTCCGTGGAGCGGCTGATGAGCTGAGCAAAGTCGGCCACGGCCGCTTCGGTGGACGCTCGGCGCTGCGCGGCGAGCGCAAACACCAACGAGATGACGCCAACGAGACCGGCCACGGTGGCAAGGACGGTCAGAACCCGGCGCCTCATGCGCTGGTATCCCTCCTCGATCAGAGCCTCCCGCGCGGCCACGTCGGCCTTCGTCTGCGCGGCGGCTGAAGCTTCGAGGAACTCCTGCTCTCGCGGAGCGATGGCTACCGAGGGATCGGCGACGGCCCCTTGGGCGCCAGCAAGACGGGTGCCGCCGTACAGCAGATCGGAGTCTCGATCCGACGAGTCCCAGTCCAGTGCATCAGTCCTCAATCGCTGCGCGATCAGGAGAGCCGTTCCACTGTCGTCCACCCAGCGAGCGAGCCGTGGCCAAGCTTCGATGATCGCTTCGTGGGAGAGTTCAATGGTTGGCTCCCGAGTGGATTGATCACGGTCGAGTGTCACCAGCCGAGCGTTCACAAGAACCTCGATGAGGCTTGGATTCACCCCGCCAAGGCTGACGGCGGCGGCGACCTCCTCACGACGTCGCGTCGCTTCCTCGCCGATTTGCACGAGCCGTGGGAGCAGGCGTCGGGCAGCATCTTGGTCCGAGGGGCTGAGGCGATCCCAGATGCCTTCAGCCGAACGCACCAACGTTCCTGTCAAGCCTCCGAGCCCTTCGTAGTTCGCAAGCGTCACGGTGGGTCCAGAGCGTTCGTCCCATGCGCGGGTGAGCGCGAACTGCATGAGGGGAAGCGAACCCGCGCGACCGGCCGTTTCGGCCGCCAGTCGAGCAACCAAGGCAGCCTCGACTTCGACGCCGCTCAGTCGCGCTGGCTCAGAGATCGCCGCTGCAAGTTGCTCCGCCCGCATCGGGCCGATCGTCATCGTGGCAGGCCCGGCGAGTGCGCCAAAGCCCGGCGACGCCAGCGGATACCCGAAGAAGTCGGCGCGGATCGAGGCGATCACCTTGAGGTTGGCGCTCTCTTCCGTCACGGTCGAGGCCAGTGCCGCCAGTAGGATCTCTGCTTGATCAGCGGGAGCGACAGTGAACAGCTCTTCCATCTGGTCGACCGCGATGACGAGCTTTGAGCCGGGAGCGATCCGGTCGACAATCGCTGGCAACGGAATCCCTGCGTCAATATCAGCGCGGATGGAGCTGGAAGCTGTAGAAACCGACTCGAGCGCTGATGCCAGTGAACCGATGGGGTCCGCCGAGGGAGACATCACGACAGGCAGACTCCCTTCGGACCGGAGCGCCGGAATGACTCCCGCACGAAGAAGTGAAGACTTCCCACTGCCGGATGGGCCCACCAGGAGCGCCAGCGGCTCATTTCGCAACTTGTTCACGACCGCGGCCACGAGATCCTCACGCCCGAAGAAGAACCGCGCATCCGGCTCCTCAAACGCAGCAAGGCCGCGATATGGATTCATGGCTGGCGTCGCGCTGGTCTGAGGAGGTAGAGGCGCAACAGTGACAGAGAGCTCTGTCGCGAACTCGGAAACCGTGGCTGGCCTATCACGAGGGTCGGTCGCTGTCGCTCTGGCGAGGACCGTGTTGACCGTGTGCTCCAACCTGTCGTCTGCGAGCTGCAGCGGTGGCAGACCGTTGTGATGGTGTTGGATAAGCGTTGCGGTGGTTGCGGACTTCGGCCAAGGGAGCGACCCGTTGAGAAGCTCGTAGGTCATGACAGCCAGGGCGTACGTGTCAACGCCAGAGCCGATCGGGGTGCCGTTGAACTGCTCAGGTGCCGCGTACGCCGGCGAGCCAGCCGATAGCGGGAGCGGGGTCCCGTCGTTGGAAGGCATCTCGGTCAGCGCGATTCCGAAATCGGAGATGTAGGCGTTGCCCTCGGTGTCGAGGAGGACGTTCGACGGCTTCACGTCTCGGTGGATGACGCCCCGGCTGTGTGCGAAGTCGAGACCCTCGGCGACATGGCGCACCACGCGGATCGTCTCCTCGAGGGACAGAGGTCCGTCACGCAGCCGTTTCGTGAGCGAGCCACCCTCGAGCCACGGCATCACCAGGTAGGCGCTATCGGCCTCTCGCCAGAAGTCGTAGAGCGGAACGATGCGGGGGTGTTGTAGGCGAGCCACGAGTTGCGCCTCCGCCTCGAAGCGCCGGATGAACCTTGTTTCGTTCGCCAGCTCCTTCCGGATGACCTTGACCGCGACTTCGCGGCCGATGGAAGGCTGGGTGGCCCGGTAGACGATGGAGAACGCCCCCTCCCCGATCCGATTGCCCAACCGGTAGCCGCGTAGTCGGCGCCCGCCGGCACGGCCCGGCGCAAGGTCCGGATCATGGTTGAGGATCTTCAATTCGAGTTCTTGGAGCTCGGGGGAGGGGTCGACGCCGAGATCGTCACGGAGCGTGGTTCTGTGCTGCTGCAGTTCGTCGAGCGCTTCGACCTGCCTCCCGGACCGATAGAGGGCGCTCGCGCGAATAGCGGTGAGCTGCTCGCGGTAGGGGTTCTCCAGAATGAGACGTTCGGCGTCGGCTGCCACATCGGCGTGGCGGTCGACGTCAAGACGGATCAACAGCCTCGACTCCTCGGCGGACAGGCGAAGTTCGTTGAGCCGCACCGCTTCGGGTCGCACCCAGTCAAGATCCGCCAGATCGCCGTAGGCCGATCCGGACCATAGACCGAGCACCTCGTCGTACAGCTCCAGCGCGACATATGGGTCGAGCTCGTGGGAGGCTCCCGCGAGCTTGTGCTCAAAGACGGCAGAGTCGAGATCGTCTGGCCCGGCGGCGAGCAGGTAGCCACCAGGGCGGGTGGCTACGAGTTCGCCTCCGTTCTCGCCGATGGCATTGCGGAGCCGGTTGACGTAGGTACGGAGGGCACGGACGGCGTCAGGGGGTTCATCTGTCTCATCCCAGACCCGGGTGGTGAGCTGTTCGACGCCGAGTCCAGCAGGCCCCGCGATCACCAGCGCCGCGAGGATCCGCTGCTGACGGTCGTTGCTGATCCGCGCGGG
>JBDLIK010000563.1:0-3055 GCA_039714895.1 Myxococcota bacterium
CGAAGACGTACCTGAAGGTACGTCGAGGCGGCCGGAGGGAGGAGGTCGCGAAGATCCGGTGCGATCTGCGTCCGCAGCAGAGGGTTTCATGAATAATGCGGGCTAGTGCCCGCGGAGCCCCTCGCGCGCTTCAGCACCTCCGCCGCACCTCCTCGCCGAAGCCTGAGTGTCCGATTCGTCTTCGCTTCTGGTCCCGCGGACGCGGGTTCGCAAGGTACGGCTTCGACTACCCGGCCGCCTGGCTGCAGACCTGGACGATCATCGCGTCCTGTACGCGCGTGCCCACGGTCAGGAGATCGAGCTGACTGCCCTAATCGAGGGCATCCTGGAGCAGTTCCTCGCGAGTGACAGGGCGTTCCAACGGCTCCGACGAGCGAATGCAGGTTCAGGTAATCCACGCCGCAACAGACCGGAAGAGGCTCCGGAGCCGGATCTCTTTGCGCCCCCTTCGACGGGACGGTCGGAGTAGGCCCCGAGACCTTCTCGACCCGGCCCATGTGTGAGGTTCAGCCAGTCGCCTTCCGAGCAGCGCGCCGCTTCTTCCGGCCCCTGCCAGCGTCGGGCCGCCTGGGCTTGGTCGCGGCCTCCAGTGTGTCGGCGATCCAGCTGTTGACGCTCTTCGCAGCCGAGTCCGCGGCGATGGCCACACGCCGGTGAAGGGTGGCGTCGATGCGGAGCGGGATCCGGCCCGAGTACTCCCGGTCGGGATCGCGTCCCAGCTTCTCGCAGAGCGCCAGGTAGTCGTCGACGGCCTCGTGGAAGGCCTTCTCGAGCTCTTCGACCTCGGCGCCCTCGAAGTTCACCACGTCCTCGATGCCGAGGATCCGGCCGTGGAGGACGCGATCCTCGGCCAAGTAGCGGACGGCCCCGCGGTATCCCTTGTATTTCATGGTGTCCATCACTTCTCCTCCGGTTCGATCCGGCGCGCTGCCAAGAAGTCCCGCACGTCCTCGACGGCGTACTTCCGGAGCTCGGGCTTCGGATGCGGGCGATGCAGGCTCAGGATCGATCCAGCCAGGACGAAACGGACCCGCGAGCCCGCGCCCTCGTGCTCTTCCGCGCCGAGCGCCCGCAGCAACGACGCCAACTCGTCCCAGCGAACATCCGAGCGCGTGGGTCGCTCGAAGATCCGGGCCAGCGTGCGCCGCTGCCGCTTGTTCATCGAGATATCAAACTATGATATCGAGTCATTGATGTCAATTCTTGATATCAAAAGCGCCCGGGCCAGGTAGCCGTACACCCGGCTCCACCGACCTACTGGAGGGACATCGGAGGAACATGCTTCAGGGCGAAAGTCTCAAATATTCTAAATAGTTACGACGATCGGACGCGGGTTCGATTCCCGCCGCCTTAACCAGCGCTCCGGCGTCAGGCCTGCGGGACCGCCCGGACCTCGGATTCCAACGCGTCGCGGATCGCGTCGCACGCACGTCCGTTGATGCGGGCCTTGGTCGCTGCGTGGCTGGGGATGTCGATCGTGGCCAGCCGGGCCGCCTCCTCCCTCACCGCCGCGTCCAGCCGATCGGGGTCCACCACGCGGTCGACGTATCCCAGACGCCGGGCCTCCAGGGGTCCGAACATCAGGCCCGTCGTGATGGCCGCGAAGCCGGGAGGCGTCAGGCGATGCCGGGCCAGCTCGACCGCGAACCTGGGAACGGTGATGCCGATGGCGACCTCGTTCATTCCGATGCGCCACTCCCCGCTTGCGGCGAGCCGCACGTCCGCGGATAGCATCAGGAACGCGCCCATCGGATAGGCGTGGCCGGTGCAGACCGTGAGGACTGGCAGGGGAAAGGCCAGCAGTCGCAGCACGAGCTCTGCACCCGCGCGCACCATCTCGAGGCTCGCGTCGCGACCCCGGTCGAAGGTGGCGAGGTCGAACCCGGCGGAGAAGATGCCATCCCGCCCGGTGAGGACGGTGGAGCGAGGGAGCCCGAAGGTGGCGAACGCGGCCAGACACAAGGAGAACCTGGTGCGCACCGCCATGCGCCTGTTCCGGCGGCAGGGCTATGCCTCGAGCGGGCTCCAGCAGATCCTCGCCGAGAGCGGAGCGCCCAGGGGCTCGCTCTATCACTACTTCCCCAGCGGAAAGGAGGCGCTGGGAGAGGCGGCGATCCGCATGGCGGCTGGGATGATCGAGGAGATGCTCACAGACCTCGCCGTCCGCCATCCCAACCCGAAGGCGTTCCTTCGGGCCTACGCCCGCACCATGGCCGACTGGATGGAGGAGTCGGGGTTCCAATCGGGCTGCCCGATCGCCACCACGCTGCTCGAGACCGCCCCACGCTCGCCCTCCATCACGGAGGCCGGACAACGCGCGATCGACGGCTGGATCGCGGTGGTCGCCGGCGTCCTCGCGAAGGCAGGGATGGCGCCCCGCCGGGCGCGGAGCCGGGCCCAGCTCGTCATCGCCGCGATGGAGGGGGCCCTGATCCTTGCGCGCGTTCGCCGTTCGAAACGACCGATCCTGGACGTGGCCAGCCTGATCGAGGGCCCCTGAGTCGGGGAGGCGCCGGCTTTCCTCGGGTTCAGGGCTTGTCCTCCGATCCCTCGCCGAGCCGTGCGGCCTTCAATCGGAGCGCGTTGGTGATGACCGAGACCGAGCTCAGGCTCATCGCCGCGGCCGCGATCATCGGGTTCAAGAGGATCCCGAAGAAGGGATAGAGCACGCCCGCGGCGATGGGCACACCCATGCCGTTGTAGACGAAGGCGAAGAAGAGATTCTGGCGGATGTTCCCCATGACGGCCTGGGAGAGCAGCCGCGCCCTCACGATCCCGTCGAGGTTGCCCTTCACCAGCGTGACGCCCGCGCTCTCCTTGGCGATGTCGGCACCACCAATGAGGTGATGGGGAACTGTGAGCCCTTCGACAAGAGTGCGTCGTGGCACCTGGCCTGCGCAAATGACAACCGTATCGACGCCAAGGGTTTGCTCTTCGCCGCCGCCCTCTCTCTCGGGTGCGCCCTGGGTTTGAACCTCTTCCTGAACTTCGGCGCCTGAGGGGGCGCCGCCCTCGCGGAGTGCGGGGCCGGCCGGCTGGTGACCCGCCGGCACCT
>JBDLIK010000564.1:0-3055 GCA_039714895.1 Myxococcota bacterium
CGCATGGCGATCCGGGAGGCGGTGGGGTGCGTGGGGAGGGCTCCCAGGGAGCCTTCCAGAGCGACCACCCGGGTGGCGTCCCGCAGCCCGTGCACGAAGCCCAGCTGCAGCAGGGCCGTCGCTGCGTCGAGAGGGCCGAGACGCGCCACCAGCTCGCGCCGCAGTGCCGCCAGGAAGGCCTCGTCTCCCAGAAAGCGAGGATCTTCCGCGAGGGAGCGATCGAGCTCCACGCCCGGCGAGAGGCCTGCTTCGTCCTCGGCTCGGGGTGCCAGGGTCTAGACCTCCAGGAAGGCGAAGATGTCGAAGATGAGATCCTTCTTGATGAAGTCCTCTCCTTCCTCTTCGAGAAGCCGCAGCATGGAATCGACGCACACGGGATCGAACTGGCTGCCCGAGTACTTGTGGAGCTCGCGGGTCACGGCTTCGAGGGGGAGGCCCTTGCGGTAGGGGCGATCGCTGGTCATCGCCTCGACGGTGTCCGCCACCAGGATGATGCGTGAGCCCTGGGGGATGCTGTCGCCCTGCAGACGATCGGGGTAGCCGCGGTTCGAGCCGTCGTACCATTCGTGGTGGTGACGCACGCAGGGCGTGACATCCCGGAGGAAGCTGATGGGCTCGAGGATCTTCGCGCCGATCATCGGGTGCTGCTTGATCTCGTCATACTCCTCGTCCGTGAGGCGGGCGGGCTTGGTGATGACCGCGTCCCGCACGCCGATCTTGCCCACGTCGTGGAGCAGGCCGGAGATGTACACGCGCTCGATACGCTCCTTGGGGAGCCCCATCTGGCGCGCCACCTTGGAGGCATAGACCCCGACCCGCTCCGAGTGTCCCCGGGTGTAGGTGTCCTTGGCGTCGACGGCTTCGGCCAGGGCGCGGATGGTCTGGATGTAGGCGTGGTTGAGCTCGCTGTGCTTGCGGGCGAGCTGCTGCGTCCGGTCCCGGACCTTGCCCTCCAGGTTCCGGTTCATGTCCTGGAGCTTGAAGTTCTGTTCCCGGGTGATCTGGTTGAGGCGCTTGATCTCGCTCTTGAGCTCGTGCTGCTCGATGGCCTGGCGGATGGTGGCCTTGAGCTCCTCGTCGTTCCAGGGCTTGGTGATCAGGCGATAGATGGCGCCACGGTTGATGGCCTCCACCGCTACGCCGATCTCCGTGTAGCCGGTGAGCATCATCCGCACGGCGTCGGGATGCCGTTCGCGCACCACCGAGAGCAGATCGACCCCGCTCATCTCAGGCATCCGCTGGTCGGTGATCACGACCTGGGCGGGCTCACCCCCGAGGATCTCCAGCGCCTCCTTGGCCCGGGAGGCCACGAGCACCTTCCACGGCTCGTGCCGCAGCAGCCGCTGGACGGCCTTCAGGATGTTCACCTCGTCGTCGACAAACAGGACCGTGTGTTGCTCCACAGGCGACCTCGCTTCGCGTCTCCCCCGGATCCCTTCCAAGTCGCGTGCCAACCTGTACGAATCCATAAATCTCTTTGAATTCAATTGGTTGGTGGGAGGGTCGGGAGCGCGGGTGGAACGGACGGTCCCGGAGCTGGGACAGCGCTCCGGAAACTCTCCGGAAGCCAGGCGGCAGCTTGCCGGGCCCCTGCGGAGCCGATGCCTATGCGGGCGGCGGCAGTCCGGGTTCCAGTCCCGGGCGAGAGCCCGCCTATCTGGCCGGAGAGCCGGACGAGCCCCTGGGGGGCGCGGCGTGGGTGCAAGGACGCCTCCCGGATTCGGGACGTCTCTCAGCAGGGAATTCCTGCGGATCCGCTCTCGGAGAGGCAACCCGCCGGCAGTTCCCTGCCACGCAACCGGTCCGAACGACCACTACAAGGTTGAGATGGTCGTATGCGCCTGGTGTCAGACGAAGCTCCCCTCCCGGCTGGCCGAGCTACAGGCCCAGCGGGTGAGCCATGGGATCTGCCCCGCCTGCCTCTCCACGCAGCTGGCAGCCATCCCCACGGCCTCGACGACCACACCCCTCGCCGCACACTAGAGGGGCTGCGGGCTTCGCCCGCAGCCCTTAGACGTAGGTCCCGACCTGGGAGAGGCGGGTGCTGGCTCGGCGGAAGCGGTCCGCCTCCTCGATCAGATCGCGGCTGCTCACCGGCGCGACGGGCTCGCCCGAGGCGTCACAGCGGGCCTTCCGCCGCAGGGCGGCGTGTAGGAGCTGAACCCAGTCGCCGGGGGTGAGCCCCTGGTGCTCCCGGACCACGTCGAGCCAATGCAGGGGCTCGAAGAGCGGCCGCCCGGCGCGCTTCTCGGCGTCCTTGGCATGGATGGCCAGCACCGCAGTGATGTCATCGGGGAAGCTGGGCGTGACCTCGACCACGCGCTCGAAACGATGGGCGGAGAGGAAGGCGGGGCGCAGGGTGTCGGGGTGGCCCGTCGAGCCCACCACCAGCGTCGACCGAACCCCGATGGTGCGGTCGACCACATCGAGCAGGAAATCCATGATCGGGCCGACCGGGAGGTCCGCGCGTCGAGCTCCGATCTCCTGGGCCTGGGAGAACTCCAGCTCCTCGAAGAAGACCGTGATGGGCGGCATCTCGGCCAGGGTCTGGGACCAGGAGTTCACCAGGTCGCCCACCTTGCCTCCTGCGGCGTGGACCACCTGCAGCACCAGCTGCGGCACCTTCACCCGGAGGAAGGCCGTGCGCGCTCGTGTGGCCAGCAGCCGCACCAGCAGGGTCTTGCCGACCCCGGGCTCGCCGATCAGCAACACCGCCGAGGGCGGGAAGGTGCCCCAGCGCTCGTAGACCTCCCGGTCCGTCACCGCGCACGCGTAGGTGAGGACCTCCTCCTTGGCGGCGGCGAGCCCACCGACGCGGTCCGCCGAGAGGTCGGGATGGGGATCGAGCTCGGTGGCCTGGGCAATGGGCGGAAACTTCCGCTCCAGGCTCGCCCAGAGGTTCTGGGCCCGCTCGCGCTGGATGGCCACCTCGTCCACCCGGGCATTCTAGCCCGCATTATTCATGATCCCTCGTCGCGAGGGCGCAGAGCGTGCCGGAGATTCGCGGCCCCCGGACTGGAGGTCGCCGAAGGCGTACCTGAAGGTACGTCGAGGC
>JBDLIK010000565.1:0-3054 GCA_039714895.1 Myxococcota bacterium
TGCCGCTCTCCGAGGCGCTCGGCATCGAGAACGTGGTGGAGGCGCGCGGCGTCACGGCGGACGAAGGCGGCTGCACGGTGGAGACCGGGGCGGGCCTGCGCCTGGTGGTCTCCGGCCGGGTCGACCCCGGGGAAGCACTGTGCCTGGGATTGCGGGCCGAGGATCTGCTGCTGGCCGCGGGGCCACCGGGGCGCCTCTCCGCGCGCAACGTATTTCCCGCCCGGGTGACGTCGCTCCAGGAGCGCGAGGTGGACGTGCTCGTCCACCTCGAGGCCGGCGAGCGGCTGGTCGCCAAGATCACGCGGGGGGCCGCACGCTCGCTTTCGCTGTCGGTGGGCGGCGGGGTGCACGTGGTGGTGAAAGCGCAGGCCATCCGCCGCCTGGCGTGAGGGCGGCTACCATGGGGATCCATCCTGGAGGTCCCCCATGGCGAGCGATTGGCTGCACCACCCCCTCACCGAGACCGTCCTGGCCCTCGAGCGTCGCGAGCTCTCCCCCGTCGATCTCATGGAGGCGACCCTCTCTCGCATCGAAGCGCAGAACGAGAAGGTGAACGCCTTCGTTGCACTGCGCGACGGCGAGCTGCTGCTCACCGAGGCGCGCCAGGCAGAAGAGCGCATCGCCCGCGGCGAAGGCCGGGCCCTCGAGGGCGTACCGCTCGGCGTGAAAGATCTGGAGGACGCCGCCGGGATGATCACCTCGAAGGGCTCGGTGCCCTTCAAGGACAACCTCGCAGAGCGGGACTCGCTCCAGGTGGAGCGGCTGCGCGGCGCGGGCGCCATCGTGGTGGGCAAGACCAACGCGCCGGAGTTCGGTTACACGGCCATCACCAAGAACCTGCTCTTCGGCGCCACCCACAATCCCTGGAACCTGGAGCGGACGCCGGGAGGGTCGAGCGGCGGCTCCTCGGCAGCCATCGCCGCCGGGATGATCGCGCTGGCGACGGCGAGCGATGGCGGCGGCTCGGTGCGGCTGCCGGCCACCTTCACCGGCTGCTTCGGTCTCAAGACCAGCTACGGCCGCATCCCTCACGGGCCCGACTCCCATTGGGTGATGGGAGACACGGCCGTGCACGGACCGCTGACCCGCACGGTGGCCGACGCGGCGCTGCATCTCGACGTGGCCGCCGGCCCGCACCCTCTCGACCCCAACAGCCTTCCCCACCCGGGGTTCTCCTACCGCGAGGTCCTCGACCGCCTGCCCGACGGTCTGCGCTTCGGATACTCTCCTGACCTCGGCTACGCGGTGGTGCAGTCGGATCTCGCCGAGGTGGTCGCCGAGGCCGCCCAGGCCTTCGTGGAGCTCGGTCACCGCCTCGAAGCGATTCCCGATGGCCCGCCGGAGCTCGGTCGGGACTGGGGACTCGGGAACTCCTTCGAGATGCTCGGCAAGCTCGCCCACCTGCTGCCGGAATCCGAGCGCGAGTTCGGCCGCACCTTCATCCAGGGCACCAAGGCCGGCGCCCACATGACCCCCGAGCGCTACGCCCGGCAGGCCGAGCAGCGCGAGGCCCTGAATCGCTGGTGTGCCGAGGTATTCGAGCGCTGCGACCTGCTGCTGACGCCGACGGTGCCCTACGACCCGCCGCCGGCGCGGGGGCCCTTCCCCACCGAGCTCGAGGGACGCGCGCTCCCCTGGGCCAGCGTGGCGAGCTTCACCATTCCCTTCAACCTCTCCTGGCATCCCGCCGCCACCGTACGCGCCGGCTTCTCGAAGGCGGGGCTTCCGGTGGGCCTGCAGATCGTCGGGCCGCGCCACCGCGACGATCTCGTGCTCCAAGCCGCCCATGCCTTCGAGCAGGCGCGACCCTGGTCTCACGAGTGGCCCGAGCTGTAGAGGAACTGCACCGTGGCGATCGACCTGCGCAGCGACACCGTCACCCAACCCACGCCGGCCATGCGCGAGGCCATCGCATCCGCGGAAGTGGGCGACGACGTCTACGGCGAAGATCCCACGGTCAACCGGCTCCAGGAGCTTGCCGCCCACTCCCTCGGCAAGGAAGCCGCTCTGTTCGTGCCTTCGGGCACGATGGCCAACCAGGTGGCGGTTCGCGTGCACACGAAGCCGGGGGATCTGGTGCTCGCCTCACAGGGGGCCCACCTGCTCCTCTACGAGTCGGGCGGCGCGGCGGCGCTCTCCGGCGTCCAGATCCACACCCTGGGCCGCGACGGGGTCTTCGACCCCGGCGAGCTGCGCTCCGCGTTGCCGCCGGAGGATTCCCATCTGGCTCAGGTCAGCCTGGTAGCGGTCGAGAACACCCACAACACAGCGGGTGGGCGCATCTTCCCGCTGGCGGCGTTGCGCGAGCTCGCCGCCGAGGCGCAGGCGAACGGTCTGCCGCTCCACCTGGACGGAGCCCGCCTATGGAACGCCGTCGTGGCCAGCGGCACGCCCGCCAGCGTCTGGGCCGAGCCCTTCGACACCGTGAGCTTCTGCCTCTCCAAGGGTCTCGGAGCACCGGTGGGATCGCTGCTGTGCGGATCCCGCGAGCGGATCGGCCACGCCCACCGCATCCGCAAGATGCTGGGTGGGGGCATGCGCCAGGCGGGTCTGCTTGCGGCCGCGGGCCTCCATGCGCTGGAGCACCACGTGGATCGCCTGGCCGAGGACCACGAGAACGCCGCCCGCCTGGCGACGGGCCTCGAGAAGCTGGGGCTTGCGGTGGACCCGCAGCCCGAGACGAACCTCGTGCTGTTCCGGGTGGAGGACACCCTCGGCTTCCTGCGCGAGACCCGCGCCCGGGAGGTGCTCGTAAACCCCGTCGCTCCCGGCCGCTTCCGAGCGGTGACGCACCTCGATGTTTCGCGCTCCGACGTGGAGGAGGCCCTGGGACGCATCGACGAGGCGCTGCGCGCGCGCTGATGGTGCCAGGCGCAGAGCGTGATCAGGGGCTCCGGGCCCCGGCTCCAGCGGGAGCGTCGGAGGATGCGGGCTCTCCCCGAAGCTCTGGGGCGCGCACCCGTTTGCGGCTGACGAGGCGCTGCGGGCAGGGACGGCAGCGGGCGCCGACCCCTCGTCGCCGTCCGGGGTTTCCTCGGGCACCGCAGGCTCCGA
>JBDLIK010000566.1:0-3047 GCA_039714895.1 Myxococcota bacterium
CCCCCTGTCGCCAGGCCTCCAACCGCACCGACAGCGGCGCCGCCGATCTTTTTGATCCCGCCCCACAGCGATCCGAACAGGCCGGGGTCCCCACCAGTGACGGCGCGGGTGCCCCGATACGTCATGCCCTGCTGGGCGCGGGCGAGCTTCACGGATGCTGACACGTCTGCCTCCCTCTATCGCTGCTGGACGCCGCTCTGCCGCTGCCTGAGCAGCCGCCGAAGTTCTGCCTTCGAGCCTGGAGCCCCGGCCGGAGCGTGCGGGGCTGCCCCGTTCTCGTCGGGCGCCTCGCCGCGCATCTCCTGAACGGCCGCAGCGATCCGCTTGGCGTGGTCTTTCTCTGCCTTCGCGAGCCGCGCAAGGTAGCTCGACATACGGGTCAACATGTCGCCGATGGCGAGCTGGTAGCCGATCCACTCAGCGCGGATCTGCGCGGGCACGAGCGCTTCACCCCGGAGAACGGCGACCGCGGAGCGGACGCGACCCGGAGCTGGCTGGGGCTCCGGTACTGGCTCTGGCTTGGCTGTTGGGTGTGGCATACGGCCACACTGCGAAAAACGGCGTCAAGGCGCAATACTCGCGTTCTCCCGGCCGCGAGGGGCCGCGCCAGGGGTAAGCTGAGGGGGGGCTGTCGAACGGGCGTTCTGAGCTGGTTTGTGGATAACTACTCTGGCACGGTACGTGCAACACGCGCGCGGGGCCACGCCCCGAGCCCTCTGGTCGGCTTGCCTGAGTACACGTAAGGCTCGTAGCCGACGCACCTTGGTGGACTTTTCCACATCTGGTCTACTGCGCCCCGCCACCCCCTCTGGTCGAAGAGCGGGCCGTCACGGGACGTACTGGCGCCAGCTGGGGACCTGAGCGTGAATCAGGTCGTTCGCTGGAACCTCGAAACCGACCCAGCGGCGCACGGCAACCCACCAGTCCATCAGCGGCGCCCGGACCCAAGAGTCCCACGACAGCCCGTAGTTGTGGCTGGAGCCTCCAGGGGGCGCTGCGGGGTACTTGCAATCCGGCGCCGAGGGGAACCGGCCCGCTCGAACGCAGGCCCGGTAGTTGTCGTAGAGCCGCTGCTGATTCTCCCAGCTGCGGAGGCCGGAAGTCACCTCGACATCGACGCCGTAGTAATCGGCGATCGACAGCGCGTACTCAGCGTAGGCCCGGACTTCCCTGTGGAGCCCGGCGAGCCGCAGGCGTCCGGTCGCCATCAGATAAGCGTCAGCTCCTCGAAGTGCATCGACACCAACACCCGCACGTCGACCACCTCGTTCCAGAACTCCATGCGGTCCACGCCGGCCGTAGGCCCCCCCGAGCCGGCGCCGAGCACCACGTCAATCGGACCCCAGCGCTTCCCGTTCGAGATCGCCATGGTCCATTGTGGGTTGGTGGGCGCAACCGCGATCTCCTGCGAGCGGACCTCCAGGGCCGGATTTTGCCCAGTCTCGCGCAGTCGGCCGTCCATGTAGACCGGGGGCACCAAGGCACCGCCCAGCCCCACCGCAGCGTCCCAGCGGGCGTGCAGCTGGTCTATCGCGCCCTCGCTGCACGCGAAGATGTCGGTGATTCGGATAAGGACCGAGCGGGGACACTGGAGCGTGAATCGAATCAGGCCGCCGGGGCCGACGGGGGTGGCGTCGAGCGCGAACGACCCCCGGCGTACGACAGCCGCGCGCTTCTCCTCGACGTTCCCGACCAACACGACCGGCACCACGACTTCATCGAGTACCGGCCGGATCCGCCCAACGGTGTTGTACTCCTCTTGGAGCGCGGAGCTGACCCGCGGGTTCTGGATTTCCTTGGTCACGGCGCGGCGCTCAGAGTGGCGTGATGCGCACCGCGACCCGGACCACCCCACCCAGCCCGGAGGCGTCCGTAACCGTCACCCCGAGGCGCTCGCCGGCCATCGCCACATCTTCGAGGTTGTAGTCCCAAGGGAATTGGATCGCGTCGGCGACCGGCTTGGTGTCTATCTGCGACTCCTGCTGGAGCACATCGGAGCCGGAGAACACCGAGGCGCGGATCACGTCGCCCGCGTCGGCGAGGATCGCGAATTGCACGGCCGCCGCCCACGGCAGGTATTCGTATTGCGACCCCTGTAGCGGGTTCGCCGTTTCGTTCGCCGCCAGGGTGACGGTTTCTTTGATCAGTGGCATGTCGGATCAACCTCCCAAATGTAGGGCCGCAGGTCGGGATCTTCGAGCATCTCCAGGTACTGTAGGGCGCTGAGCTCCTCGCTCCCGCCGAGCTCCGGCAGGGCGCCCTCGCCACGGTCGCGGTGCGCCAGCTGGTGGACGAACGCCATCAACCGGGCCAGCAGCAGCAGGTCAGCCCCCATCGCGGAGCTCGAGGAGCTCGAGGCTGAAATTAAAATTCCCCTGGTGGAGAAGGTCGTCGGGCTCGAGCCCGCACTGAGCGGCGAGCTCAGGGCCTCCGCGAGCGGCGAGCTCGCGCACGAACGCCACGAGTCGGAGCAAGAGAAGCAGGTCGGCGCCCATCAGTGGCACGTCTTGCATTTCGGCTTGCGGACGGTGATGCAACCCAGCTTGGAGGCCGCCCGCTTGGCCCCCGTCACCCGGCCGATGGCCCGATCGAGCGCGCGCGGGTTGAGCGCGTTGCGCCGCCGGACCTTCACGCACCGGCTGCCTTTCTCGACGAAGCTGCCGTCGCGCAGGAAATAGCTGGTTTTGTTGCGCCGGTAGCCGGGGGGGCACGCGCCGTTCTCGCCATTTTCCTGCGGCCCGTACTGCAAACCGAGGTTGACGCCGGGGATTCCCCTGCTCGTCTCGAAGATCGGGCCGAGCCCCGGCATCGAGATCGTCGTACGACGCGAGGGAAGCGGGGGCGGTCCCTGCTGCGCGAACCGCGACACCGCCATCGGTCCCGCGTAGCGCTCGACGCCGCCGCCGATGCCGAGCCCGCCCAGCGCGCCGCCGATCGCGCCCAACGGCCCCCCTGTCGCCAGGCCTCCAACCGCACCGACAGCGGCGCCGCCGATCTTTTTGATCCCGCCCCACAGCGATCCGAACAGGCCGGGGTCCCCACCAGTG
>JBDLIK010000567.1:0-3044 GCA_039714895.1 Myxococcota bacterium
CACATGGGCATCGGGGGCGGCGTCCCGTCGGGCCCGTTGCTGCACAGGATCAGCGTGCGGCTCTCGTCCAGGAAGTCCCGGATCTCGGCATCGGACAGCTGAATCGCACCCCGTCGCGACATGTTCTCCTCCCCGGGTGTTCTACTCTTTCGATCCGCCGCGGAAGCTGTCCCGGGCCACGCCGCCCCGGGCCGCCTCACGCAGCCAGTCTCCATCGGCGGCGGTGACGTCTCCCAGGGGATGCACCGAGGCGTAGGCCTGGAACTGCGTCTTGGTCATGTGGACCGCCACCTCGGGCTTGGCAGCCAGCCGCTGCGCCCAGCCAAGGACGGCCGCATCCAGCTCGTCCGGGGGAACCACGCGCTGGACGATCCCGAGGGATTCGGCACGCCCGGCGTCGAAGCGGTCGCAGAGCAGGATGAGCTCGCGCGCGCGGGCGGCTCCGATCTCGGCGATCAGGCGCGGGACCGCGCCCCAGCTGAGCGGGACCCCCAGGTCCACCTCGGGGATCTGGAAGACGGTGCCCGCCGCGGCCACCCGCAGGTCGCAGGCCAGGGCCAGCACCAGGCCGCCCCCGATGGCGTGGCCGTGGACCCGGGCCAGGGTGATCGCCTCGAGCCGCTCGATGGCCTGGACGGCGCGCAGCCCCTGCTGGGACTGGTGGCGCCGCTCGCGCATCCCGGCTCCCCCGCGCGGCGCGCCCGGGGGATCCCGGCGGTCGGCCCCGGCGCAGAACGAGAGCCCGCGACCCGCCAGCACCACGACCCTTGTGTCGAACTCACCCTGCAGCGCCTCGAAGACCTCGGCGACCTCCTGCAGCGCGGTGCCGTTCAGCGCGTTGCGGCGTTCCGGACGGTCCAGCCAGACCGTGGCGAGGGCGCCCTCCCGCTCCAGGGTCAGCGTCTCGTACTTCATGCTCCGCGGACCCCGGGGGCTCGCAGCACGATCTCGGTGATCTCGGCGGGCGCCAGCAGCCGCATGGGGGGCCCCCAGAAGCCCGTCCCCCGGCTCACGTAGAGCCGCGAGCCATCGCGCTGGTAGAGCCCGGCCACGAAGGGAACCGCGAGACGGACCAGCAGCGAGAAGGGCCAGATCTGGCCGCCGTGGGTGTGGCCGGAGAGCTGGAGGTCCACCCCCATCTGCGACGCCCGCTTGAACGTGCTGGGGTCATGGGCGAGGAGCACCAGCGGGCGCGCTGGGTCCCGGTCACGCAGCGCCGCCTCCAGGTCCTCGCCCGGCCGGTCCCCCATCAGGTGGGCGTGATGGTCCTCGACCCCGGCGAGGTCGAAGACGGCGTCCCCGGTCCCGAGGGTGACCCGCTCGTTGCGCAGCACGCGCAGGCCGAGCGAGCGCAGATGGCCCACCCAGTCGTCGGCTCCCGAGTAGTGGTCGTGGTTGCCGGTCACGAACCAGACGCCGTCCCGTGCGTGCAGCCCGGCGAGGGGGGCCACCTCGCCCTCGAGCCGTGCCACGGGTCCGTCCACCAGATCGCCGGTCACCGCCAGGAGATCCGGCTCGAGGGCAGCGACCCGTTCGACCAGCTCGGCGGCGAAGCGCCGGCCCAGGATCGGCCCGATGTGGACGTCCGAGATCTGCACGATGCGGTAGCCGTCGAGTGCCCGGGGCCAGCGCGAGAGCGTGAGCTCGAGACGTCGGATCCCCGGAGGCCCGAGCCCCGAGCGCAGGGCGACGGCTCCCAGCAGCACGCCAACGCCCAGGATGGCCAGGGCGCGGGCCGGGCCCGAGGAGGCCGCCAGGGAGGCCTCGCTGCTGCCCTCGGCGAGCGCGGCTCCGGCGACGAGCCACAGCGCGAGGTCGCTGGCAGCCAGCAGCGTCACCAGCAGGAAGGCCAGGCCCATCCAGACCGCCGCCGGCCAGGCGAGCCAGCGTGCCCGCGGCGGCCCCAGGCGCCGCTCGGCGATGGGCGCCAGGACGCGCGACCCCGCCAGTGTCCAGAGAACGGCGAGCGCCAGACTGCGCGAAGCCCCCGACAGACCGGCGCCGTACACCAGCCCCTCGGCGAGATAGACGTGGAGCCCGACCAGGACGGTCAGGACCACGAGCACGAAGATGACTGCCACCACCCTGCGACGCATCGTTCCCGCCAGAGCTGAGGAGAGACTACAGGTAGCGAGTTCTCGGTCGATGGCCCTCCCCGCGGGGCAGCGAAGCGTGGGTCGGGAGGGGGACTCGCTCCGTACCCGCATCCGACGTTCTCATCCGCTTCAGCCGAAGCTGCGTGACACCGATAGGGATCACACCCAGCTTGACGGAGGGAGGCTCGTCATGCAGTGCGCTCGACGACTGAGCATGGTTCTCTTGATGGTCGCGATGGTGGCCAACGCGAGCGCCGCAGGAGCGACATCCTCAGATACCCTCGATGACGGGAGGGTTCCCGTCGTGTTCGACGCGTTGTTCATGCGCCCGATCGGATTCGGCCTGACTTGTGCTGGGTTCGTCACCTGGCTGTTCTATACACCGATCATGGCCGTGACGAGGCCGACCAACATGAACAAGCCCTTCAACACCCTGGTCATCCAGCCGGCTCGCTTCACCTTCGTCGATCCGCTCGGGTTCCACCCCGATCGCAGAGAAGTGGAGCGGGAGGGTCGGGTCCGCTAGGAAAGCCCGCGCCTCCTACCAGCCCCGCAGGTCCACCGGCCAGGTGTCCACCACGCGGTCGTCGTCCGCGACGAACATGCGCTCGTGGTAGGCCACCGTGGGGTCGACGTGGGCGGGCCACACCCGCACGCGGTCTCCGACCTGCAGCGGATCGTCCGGGGCGAAGGTGATGTGCTCGTCGGAGCAGAACCAGACCCGGGCTGCATCGATCTCCGGATTGCCGTGGTCCATGCCCAGGGCCTTGAGGCCGCAGTCCGCCACCGCGTACTTCTCGGAGACCGAGACGACCGTGGCAAGCACGAAGAAGGCCTGGCGGAAGGGCAGCTCCAGGCGCGCGTAGGCGGTATCCATCAGCGCGTAGGAGCCCGCCTGGATCTCGGTGGCCGCCCGGTTCAAGTCGAAGGTTCCGGTGCCGCCAGCGG
>JBDLIK010000568.1:0-3039 GCA_039714895.1 Myxococcota bacterium
CGAGGGCTCCGTACATACGAGCAGGCTCTAACACGACGACCGAGGCGCGGAGACTACGCGCCGACGATCGAGACGAAGCTCACGCAGCGGCCGGGGGCGCCGCCGAGGTTGTGGGTGAGGCCGAGCTTGGGATCGTCGATCTGGCGCTCGCCGGCCTCGCCGCGCAGCTGGAGCCACATCTCGTACATCATGCGCAGGCCGCTCGCTCCGATGGGGTGGCCGAAGCTCTTGAGGCCGCCGTCGGGGTTCACGGGCTGTGGGCCTTCGAGGTCGAAGCGGCCGTCGAGAACATCCTTCCAGGCGTGGCCGCGGGGCGAGAACCCCATGTCCTCCATCAGCACGAGCTCGGTGGGCGTGAAGCAGTCGTGCACCTCGGCCATGTGGATCTCGTCCCGGGGGTTGGTGATGCCGGCCTGCTTGTAGGCTTCCTCGGCGCTGTGCACCACCTCGGTGAAGCTGGTGAAGTCGTACTCCTGATCGTGATAGCCGGCGGCGGGTCCGGCGGTGAAGGAGAGCGCCTTGATGAAGATCGGGTGGTCGGTGTAGCGGTGGGCGTCCTCCGCCCGGCACAGGATGGCGGCCGCAGACCCGTCCGAGACGCCCGAGCAGTCGAACAGACCCAGCATCCCCGCGATCGGGGGAGACGCCTTGATCTTCTCCAGCGGCACCTCCCGACGGAACTGGGCCTTGGGGTTTCGCGCGCCGTTCTTGTGGTTCTTCCAGGCGATCCGCGAGATGGCGTCCTTCAGGGTGGCCTCATCGACGCCGTACTTCTTGGCGTAGGCGGGAGCCAGCAGCGAGAACATGGCGGGCGCCGTCATGCTGGTCTCGGTGCCGTCGCCCGGCGGGCGGCTCGAGGTGAGGCCCGAGTAGCCCGAGTCCTTGAGCTTCTCGACGCCGATGGCCATCACCAGGTCGTAGGCCCCGCTCGCCACCGCGTAGGCGGCGTTGCGCATGGCCTCGCTGCCGGTGGCGCACATGTTCTCGAGGCGGGTGACGGGCTTGTAGGGGAGCTTCAGGGCTTCGGAGAGCAGGAGACCCGAGATGCCACTGCCCATGGTGCCGAGCCAGTAGGCATCGACCCGGTCGGGATCCACCTCCGCCGAGCGGTAGGCCTCGGTGGCCGCGTCCACCAGGAGGTCGTCGGGCCCCTTGTCCCAGTGCTCGCCGAAGGGCGTGCAGCCCATTCCAACGATGGCGACGCGATCGCAGATGCCGTGGCTTGCCATGTGGATCTCCTCAGGCGCGCCGGGGACGCGCCTTCCAGAAGTAGTTGTGCACCCCCTGGGCGGTGTACAGGCGTCGGAAGCTCATCTCGAGCTCGTTGCCGATGGCCACCGAGGCCGGGTCGACGTCGGTGAGCTCGCAGCTGAAGCGCCCACCCCCTTCGAAGTCGAGGACGGCGGCCACCACCGGGGGCTGGAGGGTGTAGGCGAGATGATCCACGGTGTAGGTGGCAATGCGGCAGGGGGTGTCGGCGAAGCGCTCGCGGATCATGCGATCCACAGCACTGCAGTGCACGCACACCCGCTGGGGCGGGAGGTGACCGGCGGAGCAGACCTCGCAGCGCGATCCCACGAAGGCGAGCTTCCAGCCTTCGTGTCGGCGCATGGGAGGCGCAGCCGGGCGCTCCGGGTCCGGCCGCCGGGGGGGCTCGAAGGGCAGGATGCTGCGCCACTTGAGGTAGGCGTTGTAGGCGAGGTCGTTGCGCTTCGAACGGATCCAGTCGTCCACGGAGTGGGCCGGCTTCCCCGCTGCGAGGCTCCCGGTCACCTCGAGTACTGCGGCGTCGCAGCCGTCGCCAGCCGCCACCACCAGGATGCGGTCGCCGGCGCGGGCGCTGTCCAGGGCGCGGGCCAGCAGCAGACCCGCGTGGGCCGATCCGGTGCGGCCGACGCTGCCCGCCAGCGGGTCTGCGATCTGCTCGGGCTTGAGACCGAGGGCCTTGGGGAGCCTCGCCGCCGCTCTCGCGTTGGTGGAGTCGACGATGACCGTGGCGATCTCCGTGGGCTCGACCCGGGCGTCGCGCAGGGCGCGGGTGGCGGTCTCCACGATCACCGGCCCCAGAATCTCGGCACCGAATCGCTCCTCCCACTGCCGCGCGAAGGGCTCCTCGGGGAGACGCCAGACATCGAGGATCTCGGTGGTGGACGACGCGCGGCCCAGCAGGCGCGCCAGGGCTGCGTCGTCGGGTCCGAGCACGAAGGCGACGGCGCCGTCGCCTCCCTGGCTCTCGCGCACTCCGCCGGGCGCGCCGACCACGACGTCGCTGGCGCACGCCAGGGTGCGCCCACCCGCAGCCGACACGTCCAGGCCCAGCAGCAGCGCGGAGAGCCCCATCCGGGTGGAGCCACCGAGCTGCAGCGAGCGGATGCCCTCGGGAAGGTCGAGGGCGGCCTGGATCGTTGCGGCGTCGAGCTTCTCTCCGTAGGGAGGGCTCGTGGTGGCGAAGACGAGTGTGTCGACCTCCGGTGCGCCGCGCAGGGCTTCGCGCGAGGCCTCCACCGCCATCGACACGGCGTCCTCGTCGTAGCTGGCCACGGCGCGCTCGCCGCCGCCCGAGCCGAGGGCCGCCCGGGTGAGACGGAAGTAGGGCAGATAGCTTGCGTAGCGGACGATTCCGGACAAGACGACCTCCCCGACCTGGCTCGAGAGATTCTACCGCGAAAGGGCGCGCTCAGGCGCGGCGGTCGATCAGCATCACCTCGACCCGCCCCGAGGGGCCGATCCAGCCCGAAGCGAGCCAGCCGGTGAAGCTCACCAGCAGCGCGGCCCCCACCGCCGAGAAGAAGCCGGCGATGTGGAACCCGGGAAGCAGCCAGGCGACCAGGCCGAGCATCGCGGCGTTGATGACCAGCAGGAAGAGGCCGAGGGTCACGATGGTGATGGGCAGGGTCAGTACCAGCACCAGTGGGCGCACCACCGCGTTCACCAGGCCGAGCAGGAGCGAGGCGAGCACCAGGCTTCCGGGACCGGCCACCTGGACCCCGGGCAGCAGCACCGAGGCGAGCCCGAGCCCGAGGGCCCCGATCAACATGC
>JBDLIK010000569.1:0-3039 GCA_039714895.1 Myxococcota bacterium
CGGAGCCGCACCCGCGCGCCCGCCCGGACCGTTCCCGGCTGCGCCTCGAAGTTCACTACCCGATGGTACGGGTCCCGGCCCGAGAGCTGCCCGCCGGAGAGCGGTGCCTGCGGCCCGCCCGCGCTGCCGGTCCCGCCGGCGTGCCGGCTCGGCCCCTCGACGAGCACGCGGGTGGTCTCGCCCACACGGCTGCGGTGGTAGGCCAGGGTCAGCTCGCGCTGGAGGGCCTGGAGGCGCGCCAGCCGCTCCTGGGCCTCCTCGGGCGCCACCGGGTCCTCGAGCTCCGCAGCCTTTGTCCCCGGCCGCGGCGAGTACTTGAAGGAGTAGCTGTCCACGAACGCGGCCTCGCGCACCACCCGCAGCGTGTCCTCGAAGTCTGCCCGCGTCTCGCCCGGGAAGCCCACGATCAGGTCCGTGGTGATGGCGAGATCGGGGCGCCCCTCGCGGAGCCGGGCCACGAGCGCGAGGTAGCTCCCCGTGTCGTACCGGCGGCGCATCCGCTCGAGCACCCGGTCGGAGCCGCTCTGGAGCGGCAGGTGGACGTGCGGCTGGAGGGCCGGGAGCTCGGCGTGAGCGCGGATCAGCGCCTCGTCGAAGAAGATCGGGTGCGGGCTCGTGTAGCGGAGCCGCTCGATGCCGGGGATCGCCGCGAGCTCGGTCAGCAGTGCCGCGAAGGGCAGCGTCCCGCCCTTCCCCGTCGACCGGTGCGTCCCGGCGCTCGCCGCCCGCCGCTGCTCGTGGCGGCCGTAGGCGTTCACGGTCTGCCCGAGCAGCGTGAGCTCGGCGACGCCCCGCTCGGCAAGCGCTCGCGCCTCGGCCAGGATCGCGTCCGCCGGGCGGCTCACCTCGCGGCCCCGCGTCCGTGGGACGATGCAGAAGCTGCAGAACAGGTCGCAGCCCTCCATCACCGTCAGCCAGGCCCGGCTGGGGGTCCGTCCGCCGGTTGCGGGGTGCCGCTCCGGGAGGTCGAAGCGCTCGAGGGAGCGCGTCTCCGCGGTCTCGCTCCTCCGTTCGCCGCCGAGCGCCGCGGCCACGAGCGACGGCACCAGGCGCAGATTGTGCGTCCCCACCACGAAGTCGAGGTGCCCGAAGCGCCGCAGGAGGGCGTCGCCCTCCTGCTGGGCCACGCAGCCCCCGACCCCGAGCACGCGGCCCGGGCGCTCCCGCTTCCAGTCGCGGAGCGTGCCGAGGTCGCTGCCCAGCCGGTGCTCGGCCTTGGCCCGGATCGAGCAGGTGTTGATGAGCAGCAGGTCGGCTTCGCCCGGCGAGCCGGCGGGGCGCCAGCCCGCGTGGTGGAGGAGGTTCTCGACCTTCTCCGAGTCGTGCTGGTTCATCTGGCAGCCGTAGGTCCGGACGTGGTAGCGACGCAGCACGCGGCGGAAGCTACCGAGCCGCCGCTCGGGGGGCCATCGCGGCCGGGTTCGGGGCGGAGCGCTACACGGAGTCGAGTTTCCCAGCCCTAACCTGCTGCGGGAGCTTCGATTTCCACTCATTCCGCCAGTTGCTAGCAAAAAGCGTTTGACAACCGGCGGTCGTTCGGCGCATACTGCGTTCGTTCCAGATTTTATGGAGCGGCGGTGGATAAGGCATTTCTCACCGAAATGTCCAACCTCTCACCCCCCATCATCTATCCACCGCCCTCCGCCCTGAAACGAAGCCCCGCCGGACCGAAAGGCCGGCGGGGCTTCGAGTTTGTGGACGCCGCGACTGGCCCCGAGGCGAACGCGCGGCTCGGGGCGGGCGGCGTGACTCTTCGACCCGCCGGGCACCGTGCGCAGCATCTCACGAACCGGCGGTGGGGAACTGTGACGCCGGTTACAGAACGAGGCGGTCGACGACGCGGGAGAGCTGCTTCAGGTTTCGGCACTCCTCGGCGAGGTCCACGTACGGCAGGTACTTGTCCATCACGCTGTCGCCGAAGCCCCAGGCGCTCGGGCTCTCGGGGTTCAGCCACACCACGTCCTTGGCCTTGTTGTGGATGTCGCGCAGGCACCAGGCGCGCGGGTCGTTGTAGTTGTTCCGCGCGTCGCCGAGGATAAGGACCGTCGTCTTGTTGTCCACGGCCGCGAGGAAGTTCTGCCAGAAGTGGTGGAACGCGTGGCCGAAGTTCGAGCGGGTGTAGACGTTGATCGTGTCCCCGCCCTCGAGCGCACGGTCGATCGCGAGGCTGATGTCGCGCTCCTTGAAGAGCGGCGTCACCTCACCGAGCTCCGCCACGAAGACGAAGGAGCGGATCTTCGTGAAGCACTCCTGCAGGCTGTACATGAATTGCAGCATGAAGCGTGAGACGTTGGCGACCGACGACGAGACGTCGCAGAGAATCACCAGCTTGGGCCGCTCCTTGCGGCGCTGCTTGAAGATCAGCTCGAACGGCACGCCGCCGTGGCCGGCGTTGCGGCGCAGCATGGTGTGGAGGTCGAGCTTGCCCCGCTTGAGGCGGCGGCGCCGGATGGAGAGCACGTTCTTGATCCGCTGGGCGAGGCGGGCCACCACCTCGCGCATCTTGCGGATCTCCTCCTCTGTCAGGTTGTAGAAGCTCTTCTCGAGCAGGCTCTCGCGGCGGAACTTCTCCATGTAGTCGAAGTTCCGCTGCTGGAGCTCGCGCTCCGTGTAGTTCCGGACCGACTGGCGGAGCGCCTCCAGGAACTTGTCGATCAGCTCGAGCATCGCGTCGACCTGGGCGTCGGGCATCCCCGACTCGCGGAGCTGCCGGGCCAGGTCGCGCAGCTCGCGCCCGGCCCCCTCGGCATCCATCTGCTCCATCGTGCGGCGCGTGAAGAAGCCGATCTGGAGCATGTTCTCGATGCGGTCGGTGCCGGCAGCCGCCGCCGCCTGGCGGATGAGCTGCTCCAGCTGCGAGAGGTCCTGGGTGAGCAGCGCCTTCGCCAGCTCGGAGAGGTCCATCTCCTGCTGGGCCTCGCCGTCCATGTTCTGGAGGCCCTGCCGGATGGCCTCGAGCATCTGCTCGAGGTCGAGCTCGCCCTGCATCGAGCCGGCCGCCTGGTCGAAGGCGCCCCGCAGGTTGTCGTAGAAGGCCGA